>NZ_WKEE01000037.1:0-51466 GCF_021605635.1 Stenotrophomonas sp. PA-6-5C | reverse complement strand
CGACCAAGGTCGACACCTGCCAACAGCCGCCGGAACCTGTCGGGGGTGGGGCGGTGTGGGGCTGCAGGACCGTTGGCGCCATGGGCCCGAGGCATGCCTCGGGCGGGTTGGGCAGGACGCCCAACCCCGGTCTTGCCGTGTGCGCAGGACAGCGCACACGAGCAAGGCGCCATCGAGCCCCCATTGATGGGTTCACGGCGTGTCCTGCAGCCCCACACCACCCCGCCCAACCCTCAGCAACCCAGAGCCGCTTTGGCTTTGGCTTTGGCCTCTGCAGGTGCAGGGCTGCAAGCCCTGCAAAGCAACTAGGTCACCCAGCCTGCAATCACCAGCACGGCCAGCGCCGCCAACCACAGCAGCAACATCCGCCACACCAGGCTCATCGCATCACGCAGGTCCGGCAGCCGCTGCCACACCGGCAGCAGGCCGGCTTCGGTGTAATCGTGCGCATCTTCGCGCAATTCGGCATTGACGCTGGCACGCGCCACCGCGCCCAGGAAACCAATGCCGCCGGCCAGGCGCTCACCATGCGCCTGGCGCCATGCCTTCCAGGCCGTGTCGAAGTTGCCGACCAGGGCCATCGAGAACGCCATCAACTGGGCAACGGGCCATTCAATCCAGCCCAGCAACCGCTGCGCCAGCGCCAGTGGCTCCACCGGCACGCGTGCGCGCATCGGGCTTTCCGCCATCAATGCCAGCAGGCGATAACCGAGGGCGCCCACCGGGCCCAGCAGCAGGAACCAGAACAGCACCGCGAACCAGCGCCGCAGCGCGTTGAGCACGGTCGCCTCGACCAGCGAAGGAACATCCTCGCGCAGGCTGCCACCGGCCGACTGCAGGTTGCGTACCGCCGCCTGCCGGGTCGGTGCATCGTCGGCATCGATGATCGCTTCGATATCGCGGTCCAGATCCCGCGGGCCCCAGCACCAGGCCAGCACGGCCACGCCCAGCAGCAGCGCCGGCAGGCCGAACAGCACCCCGCGCAGCAGCCAGGCCACCAACGCCATCAGCAGCAGTGGCGGTACGATCGCCAGCGCCACGCCGGCGGCACCCTGCCAGGCCCGCCCACCGCGCGCGTCCAGCCAGCCCAGCCAGCGCCGGAAGCCGTCGAAACGGCGCAGCGACGCGGCAGCGGCCGGGGCGACATGGCCAAGGGCCAGTGCCACCAACACGGCGACCAGGGTGGTGAACATGGCAGGTCTCCCTACGAGCAAGCGTTCGGCGTCGCTACCTTACCTGTCGCAGCGCCGCCGTCAGCGGTGAACCGTACTGTAACCGGCAGCGTGTTCAGGTGGCGGCAATGCTGGCGGCTGCTGACGCCGGCTGCTGGCGGTACCAATGCTCGATCAGGCCCCGCGAAATGGAGATCGGCGGTGACAGACGGATGCCTTCACCATCGTCCTCGACGTCACGTGCGAGGGCCGCGCCGACTTCCTCGGCGCTGAACCAGCGCGCGTCTTCCAGCTCGCCGTCCACGGTCGGCACGTCGTCCTGTGCCTGCGCACGAAAACCGACCATCAATGCACCCGGGAACGGCCAGGGCTGCGAGCCGAGGTACTGGCAGGCGGTCACCCGCACCTTGCTCTCTTCGTGTACTTCGCGCGCTACGGTCTGTTCGAAGGTCTCGCCCGGCTCGACAAAGCCGGCCAGCACCGAATAGCGGCGCGGCGCCCAGTTGGACTGGCGGCCCAGCAACAGCCGTCCCTGGTTTTCCACGGCGACGATCACTGCCGGATCGACGCGCGGGTAGTGCTCGGTCGCGCACTGCGGGCAGCGGCCGACGAAGCCGCCACGGGCGAACGTCACGGCCGTGCCGCAGACGCCGCAGAAGCGGGTACGCGACTGCCAGTAGGACATGCCGCGGGCATAACTGAAGGCGGTCGCATCGGCCACGGTCCACAGCAGTGCGGCCTGGCGCAGATCGAGCCGGCGTGGCGCGGTGACGGTCACGCTGGCAGCTTCCACCGAGAACCACGCCTGCTCGCCACGCAGGCCGAGGAAGATCGCGACACCGGGCCCGCCACCGACATCAGCGCCGGTCAGCGCCAGCGGCTGGTCGTCATCACCGGTGAAGGCGGTGCCGTCCTGGTCCAGAACAAGAATGCGCGCATCGGGCCACAGGCGCGCCAGAGCATCGGCATCTTCGCGCATGGCATCGGCGCGCTCCAACGGTTCACCCACGAAGGCAAAACCGGAAAGCGGCGAAGGAGAAGTGAGCATCCAGCTAGCCTGCCGCCAATCGACGCGGGTGGCAAGGTCGGCGCTGTGCGCAATCTGCTGTTGTGGTTGCAGGAAGGGCCGTCCACGCATGGCGTGGATCTACCGAAGGCACCGCGCGGGGCGCATGCCCCACGCCCTGCAATCACATGCTGAAACTGCTGCCGCAGCCGCAGGTGGTCTTGGCGTTCGGATTGCGGATCACGAACTGCGCACCGGTCAGGCTCTCGGTGTAATCCACCTCGGCGCCCATCAGGTACTGCAGGCTGAGCGGATCGACCAGCAGGGTGACCCCGCTGGTCTGCACCGCCAGGTCATCGCCGGCACGGTTCTCGTCGAACTCGAACCCGTACTGGAAGCCCGAACAGCCGCCACCCTCGATGTACACGCGCAACGACAGGTCGGGGTTGCCCTCGTCCTGGATCAGTTCCTTGACCTTGGCCGCAGCGGCCTCGGTGAAGTTCAGCGGCCGATCCAGCGACTGGTAGTCGGGCGCGGCGGCCGGCGTGGCGCCGGGGAGGGAGACGAGCGTGTTCATGGGCTCAGCATGGGGGCGCCGGCGATGGCTTTCAAGCCATCGCCTCGGCCAGCTTGCGCCGTGCCGCGGTGTCGCCCTTGCCGTCACCGGCGTCCTGGCTCTCCGGCGCTGGCAGGGCCTGCATCGGGGCGCTGGCATGGATCAGCCGGCCGTTCAGCTGGGCGCCCGCGTTCATTTCCACTACCTGGTAATGAACGTTGCCGTTGACCCGGGCACTCGGGGTCAGTTCGACCTTCTCGGTGGCATGCACGTCGCCGTCCAGGCGGCCACTGATGACCACCACCTGGGCACGGATCTCACCCTCGATCACGCCATGCTCGGCGAGGGTCAGGGTGGCGGCGCTGGCGCCCTCCTGGGCAATCACCTTGCCGTGGATGCGACCTTCCACGTACAGGCCACCACTGAATTCCACATCGCCACGGATCACCACCTGGTTGCCGATCAGGGCATCCACCACCAGTTGGCCATCACGGCTGGATTTGCTGCTTCCGAACATCTGCCTACTCCCCTTTGCTGGCCGGTGCGCCGGCCTGTTTCCAGTCGAATACCTGCGTGGTGCCCCCCGCACCACTCCCCAATGTCACCTTCACCCGTTGCGGAGTGAAGTCAGCCGGCAGCATCACGCTGCCGGTGAGCTGCTGGAAGTACCGGAACGAGTAATCCTGTCCCGGCACCTTGCTGCGCTGGTGCAGCTCGTCCCAGCTGATGGTGGCCAGCTTGCCGTTCTTCACGCCTTCCACCGTGAAACGCATCTGCCCCTGGCTGATCGCGCCCCGGTTGAGGTTCTGGGTCAGCACCACGCTGTACTGCCAGGTGCCGGCCGATTCCGGGCTGAATTCAATCGAATGGGTGTTCAGGCCCTTGCGCTGGCTGGTCGAGCCCACCAGGCGTTCGTAGAAGGCGACGTCAGCGCGCAGGCCGGCGATCTCTTCATCGCGCTCGGCCAGTGAAGACTGCACTTCGTTGTTGGCGGCGCGGCTGATGCGGTCCGACGCTTCCAGCGTGGCCTGCTTCTGCTGCAGCTCGGTCAACTGGGTCTGCAGGGTATCGGCGCGCTTCTCGGCAACCTGCACACGCTGGCCCTGTTCACCGCGCGGCGCGCCCAGCCAGCAGCCACCCAGCACCGCAAGCACCAGGCTGAGCAGCCAGATGCCCGCGATCACCAGCAGGCGACGGCGGTCGGCAGGTGGTTGCGGGGCACCGGGAAGGCGGACCTGCACACGCATGGGAGGGCGGTTGTTCATGGGTAGTCTCCGTGGCATCGCAGTGGCGACGCCAGTACGGCCCCTGGGGCAAACGACGGGCTAGTGTATGACAGGAACGACAGGTTTCCCCCGTGCCGGCCGGCACCGGGCGGTGGCATTCAGCCACTCCATCGTCGATAGTGTGGCACCCCGCACAGTTCCGCCGCCGGAGTCCGCCATGACCGAAGCCCACCTGTTCGTGATCGGCATCCTGCTGGCCTGGCTGGCCGGTATCCGCGTCTACCTCACCGTATTCGGCGTCGGCATTGCCGGCCTGCTCGGCTGGGTCGACCTGCCACCGGCACTGCAGGCCACCGAGTCGTGGTGGGTGCTGGGCACGTCGGCGGCGCTGGCCATCGCCGAATTCTTCGCGGACAAGATTCCCGGCGTCGATTCAGCCTGGGACCTGGTGCAGACCCTGGCGCGCGTTCCCGCCGGTGCCTTCCTCGCAGCAGCGACATTGTCACCCGATGGCGACTTGGGCACCGGTGCACTGGTCGCCGGCGCGGGCGTTGCACTGGCCAGCCACGGCCTGAAGGCCGGCACCCGCGCCCTGCTCAACACATCGCCGGAGCCGGCCAGCAACTGGGTCGCCTCGGCGGCCGAAGATACCGTGGTGATCGGCGGGCTGGCGCTCGCGCTGGCGCACCCATGGATCGCGCTGGTGGTGGTGCTGGCCTGCAGCCTGGCCGGTGCATTGCTGGTCTGGCTGGTCTGGCGCACCCTGTGGAAAAGCGTGCGCTGGTTGGCACGTGGCGGCAGCGACGACGGACAACGGCAACCCGGTACCGGCTGATCGGCAGGCTTGTCGCATAATGGCCGCGAACACCAGGAGCATCGATGGCCGCAAACGAATCCGCCGCGGGCCCCCGCCCGGGACGCGCTGAAACCCCTCCGGCCGATCATTGGCAACGTTGGGCCGCCCCCTTGGCTGCGGCGACGCCTGCCGAAGCACCGCCGTCAGCGACCGTGCAGGTGCCGGCCTCGTCAGCACCCAGCGACAGTGCCCGACTGGGTGCCCCGCCGCCGCTGCCCTCGGCCGCAGCACTGCCAGAGGCGGGCAACAGTGACATGGCGCCTGTCGACGCCGACTCGCCCTACCGCGTGCTGATCGTCGAAGACGACCGTGCCCAGGCGCTGTTCGCACAGAGCGTGCTGCACGGCGCCGGCATGCAGGCGATCGTGCTCGGCGATGCCGATGGCGTGCAGCAGGCCATCCGCGAGCAACGCCCGGACCTGATCCTGATGGATCTGCACCTGCCCGGGCTGGATGGCATGCGGCTGACCGCGATGATCCGCCAGCAGCCCGGCATGCAGCTGCTGCCGATCGTATTCCTTAGCGGCGACCCGGACCCGGAGCGCCAGTTCGAAGTGCTCGACTGCGGTGCCGACGATTACCTGAGCAAGCCGATCCGGCCGCGCCACCTGATCGCTGCGGTGGCCAACCGTATCCGCCGCGCACGCGCGCAGGCCGCGACCCTGCCGGGTGCCAACGGCGCACCGGCGACCAGCAACCCGGAAACCGGGCTGCCCACGCGCCACCATGTGCTGCAGCAGCTCAACGCAACGCTTGCCCAGCACGAACGCGGCGGCGTGTTCTTCGTCGAAATCTCCAGCGCGCTGGGCCTGCGCGAGCGCTACGGCTACGCGGCCTTCGAGCGGCTGATGGTGCAGGCCGGGCAACGCCTTGCCGAAGCTGGCCATCCGCACCTGTTGGCGCGCCTGAACGACAACAGCTTCCTGCTGCTGGCACGCAACACCGATGAGGACAGCCTGGAAGCGATCGCCGGCACCCTGCGCGAGCAGCTGTCCGCGCGCGCCTTCGTGATCCGCGACGACGAATCGGTGCACCTGCGTGGTGTGGTTGGCTACGCGCCGCTGTCACCGGGTTTCGACGATGCCAGCAGCGCCCTGGAAGCGGTCGAACGCACCACCCTGCAGGCACGCCTGCTCAGCGCCGGCGTGGCGGGCCACGTGCATCGCCAGGTGACCACCGAGCAGGAGCACCTGGCGTTGCTGGAAGGCCAGCTGGAGCTCGCTTACCAGCCGATCGTCGCCGTCGCCGGCGGCAGCAGCGCGCAGTACCAGCTGCTGCTGCGCCTGCGCCGGGCCGATGGCAGCGTGCTGACCGCCGGCCAGGTGATTCCGGCGGCCGAAGCTGCCGGCCGCATCGCCGATCTTGACCAGCAGGTGCTGGAGCATGCGATGGGCCTGCTCGACCTGTATCGCCACGCCACCCAGCCGCTGAACCTGTTCGTCTCGCAGTCGCTGCGTACCCTGCAGCGCGATGCGTTCGCTGACTGGCTGCTGGAATCGCTGCAGCAACGCCGCCTGCCCGGCAGCGCGCTGGTGATCGACGTGCGCCTGCCCGATGCGCTGATCCACACCGTGCCGTTGCAGCAGTTCTGCCAACGCATGGCCAGCGTCGGCGTGCGCTTCTGCCTGAGCCAGTTCGAACCGGGCAGCGAAGCGCTTGCCCTGCTCACCCAGCTGCCGCTGTCGTTCGTGCGCATGGCCGCACGCTTTTCCAGCAGCCACTCCAACCCGGATACGCGCGAAGAACTGCGCCAATCGATCGAGCAGGCGCACGCAGCCGGCCTGCAGATCATCGGCCAGCAGATCGAGGATCCGCAGGCAGCGGCCGCGATGTGGGTCGGCGGTGTCGATTACATCCAGGGCAACATGGTGCAGTCGGCCGGCAGCGACCTGAACTTCGACTTCCACAACGCGGTGCTCTGAGTGTCACCGACGGTCGCGCTGCTGGCGGTGTTGGCCTTGGCCATCATCGCCCTGCTGGTACTGGGCCTGCGATTGCGTTCGCGCAATCACATGCTGGCGGCACTGCAGCGCGACCGCATCACCCTGATCAGCGAGCGCGACCAGCTGCGGCGCACCACCGAGCGACAGGGCCAGCTGGAACATCAGCTGCTGCAGGCCAAGCAGGCGGCCGAAGCGGCGGTGCTGGCCAAGGGCGAGTTCCTGGCCACCATGAGCCATGAGATCCGCACGCCGCTCAACGGCATCCTGCCGATGCTGGAGCTGATCGCCCGAGGTCCGCTCGGCGAGGACCAGCGGCAGATGCTGGCCACTGCGTCGGCCAGCTCGCAGCAGCTGCTGCGCATCGTCGATGACATCCTCGATTACTCGCGACTGGAAGCACAGGCACTGGAACTGGAAATCACCAGCTTCAACCTGCGCGAACTGCTCGACGGCGTGGTGCAGCTGCTGCAGCGTGCTGCCGAAGCCAAGGGCCTGACGCTGAGCCTGCAGCTGGATCCGGCCGTGCGCCTGCCGGTACGCGGCGACCCGGTGCGCCTGCGCCAGGTACTGGGCAATCTGCTGGCCAATGCCATCAAGTTCACCGCACGTGGCCAGGTGCAGCTGCGCGTGCAGCGGCTGGGCGAAGGCCCCGCCCAGCACCAGCTGCGTTTCGAAGTGGTCGACACCGGCATCGGCATCGATGAGGCCCAGCAGGCGCGGCTGTTCCAGTCCTTCAGCCAGGCCGACGCGTCCACCACACGCATCTACGGTGGCACCGGCCTGGGCCTGGCCATCTGCAAGCGCATCACCGACCTGATGCATGGCGACATCGGCGTGCGTTCCACCCCGGGACAGGGGGCAACCTTCTGGTTCGAAATACCGCTGCTGAAAGTCCCCGGCGATCTGCCAGCACTGGCACGCTCGCCGGCAGCTCTGCTGCTGTACACCGCCGATGCGCAGCTGCAGCCACGCGTCGAACGCATCGCCGCGCACCACGGCCTGCAGGTACAGCTGCTGGCCAGTATCGATGAGGCGATGGAACGCCTGCGTGCAGCCCCACGTCCGGGCCAGAGCACGCCGGCATGGCTGCTGATCGACGCGCGGCAACGCCGCAATGGCGAGGCGGCCCTGCAGCGGGCCCTGGCCGAGCGCGGTGCCGACGACGCGCTGCAGGTGCTGTGGCTGCAGGACGATCCGGTCACGCTGCGACCGCGCCAGCAGCAGCTGCACAGCACATTCAACGATGCCGCCCTGCACGCGCTGCTGGCGCAGCCAGCCGCCACCGCGCGTCCGGCAGCGCTGCTGGCCAGCGCCGAAGACGCTCAGCCGGCCGCCACGCTGCCGTCATTGGATCTGTGTGTCCTGCTGGTCGAGGACAATACGGTCAACCGGATGGTGGCCGAACACCTGCTGCGGGTCTTCCAGTGCCAGGTGCGCAACGCCGCCGACGGCGAGCAGGCCCTCGCACTGCTGCGCGAAGGTGGAATCGACGTCGTGCTGATGGATTGCCAGATGCCGGTGCTCGATGGTTACAGCGCAACACAGCGCTGGCGCAGGGAGGAGGCCGATGCGGGGCGCACGCGGCTGCCGATCATCGCGATGACCGCCAACGCCATGGCGGGTGATCGCGAACGCTGCCTGCAGGCAGGCATGGACGACTATCTGTCCAAGCCGATCGCGCGGGAGGCGCTGCATGCGTTGCTGCAACGTTGGGGCCGGATATCCGCGGATCGCGGACATGCAGCGCTGCCGGAACCTGTGCAGTTGCCCGCAGCGCCGAGCATGCTCGACGGCGAAAGCCCACCTGATGACCAAGCACACTCGACCCCGATTCCCCAGCCGGTGCTTGATCGCAGCGTGCTGGATGAGCTGCACGCGGTGATCGGCGATGCCGCTGCGCAGATCGTGACGGTATTCCTGGAAGACGCGCCGCAACTGGTGCAGCAGTTGCAGCAGGCAGCGCAAGGCAACGACATCGAACGCCTGCAGGCGCTGTCGCACAGCCTGAAATCCTCCAGCGCCAACGTTGGTGCGCTGTCGCTGTCAGCAGTGGCGCGGCGGATCGAACACGAAGCCCGCAGTGGCAGCCTGCAGCGCCCTGCCGTGGCAGTGGCGCTACTGGTGGCGGAGTTCGCCCGCGCGCGCGTGGCGCTGACCGGCTACCTCGCCGGCCAGGCCCGCTGAATCACTCTTCGAGCTTGCTCAGCAGGTACTTCGGCTCACCGATGCGCTCGATCAGCTCCAGCTGGGTTTCCAGCCAGTCGATGTGCTCTTCCTCGGAGTCGAGGATCTTCACGAACAGCTGGCGGCTGACGTAGTCGCCGACCGAATCAGCGTAGGCCACGGCCTCGCGCAGGGTGACCACGCCATCGCGTTCCAGCGACAGATCGCACTGCAGGATCTCGGTCGGGTTCTCACCGATGCGCAGCTTGCCCAGCGCCTGGAAGTTCGGCAGGCCTTCGAGGAACAGGATGCGATCGGCGAGCATGTCGGCATGCTTCATCTCCTCGATCGATTCCTTGTACTCGTGTTCGGCCAGTTCCTTGATGCCCCAGTTCTTCAGCATCTTGGCGTGCAGGAAGTACTGGTTGATCGCGGTCAGCTCGTTGTAGAGGACCTTGTTGAGGAATTCGATGACCTTGGTGTCGCCCTTCATGGGGATGCTCCTGCACGCTGAAATCGCGGGCACTGTAACGCCTTGCGCGCGCGCGTGAAGGAACGCGAATCGTGCGCATTGGCCAGTGCGGCCCGCAATGAAGATGAGGAGAGGGCGGCGTCAACGCGCCGCGAAACGACTCAGGCGACCTGCGCCAGACCCAGTACCGGCAATGGCAGATCGTGGGTGGCACGTGCCTTGGCCAGCAGGTCGCCGGCCATGTCCAGGCAGGAACCGCAGGTAGCGCCGCATCCGGTACGCATGGTCAGCTCGGCCACCGACGTGACGCCATGGCTGGCGGCTTCGCGGATCTGGTGGTCGGTAACACCGTTGCAGATGCAGACGTACACAGGCGGGAACCAGGGCAACAGGCCAGTAGCGGCCTGGTCGCTATTCCAATGGAAACGAGAATGGTTGTCAATCAGAGACCTGAACCATTCTCGATACGGTTCAGAGTTCAGCAGACCCGCCCGCCATGAGTGGGCTACAGACGCATCAGCCCAAGCGCCAGCACCGGTGCACTGAAGAAGACGATCAGCCACTGCACGCCCCCGCCTGCCGCTCTCAGCCGCAGCAGGTGGTCCGCCAGCAACAGCGCACCTGCACAGGTCGCGAAGGCGAGGCACGCCCCCAGCGCAAGCGGCATCCATGCGAGGTCGCCGAGAACCACCACGCTCAACAACAGCCAGGGGAGGCTTGCCAGGCGGACAACCAGTCCTTGCCGGAAATAGCCGGCAGCGCTGCGTTGCGACCGATCGCCCTGCTTGTTGCGCAGCCTGCGCGTCAAACCGCCCCCGGTTCACCCTTGGCTTTCCGCGGCCAGTACCCGCCGCGCATGGGCGTGCGCTTCCTGGGTCTGTCGTGGCCAGCGGCATGGCCTGGCATCCAGGCCTCGGCAGCGCTCTTGGGCATGGCACTGATGCCCTGCCCCGCCACCCCCTGGGCCAACGGCGCCAGATGTCGCAGGGCGCGCGCATAGACGCCACGCTTGAACACCACCACATGCTCCACCGGGTACCAGAAGTCGACCCAGCGCCAATGATCGAACTCGGGCGAGTCGGTATGGTCCAGGCTGACGTGCGCCTCGTCACCGGTCAGGCGCAGCAGGAACCAGACCTGCTTCTGGCCGATGCAGACCTGGCGTTCATTGCGACGGATGGCCCGCGCCGGCAGCTTGTAGCGCAGCCAGCCCGGTGTCGCCCCAAGCACTTCAACGTGCTCCGGCAACAGCCCGGTCTCTTCCTGCAGTTCACGATACATGGCCTCGACAGGCGTCTCGTCGGTGTTCATGCCACCCTGCGGGAACTGCCAGCCATCCCGGCGCACACGTCGTGCCCAGAACACCTGCCCGTCCTGCCGCATCAGCACGATGCCGACGTTCGGTCGATAGCCGTCCGGATCGATCACGATGCGGACTCCTAAGAAAATCTACTGGTTGGGACTATCCCATGCCGTCTGTCGGGCCACAAGCACGATACAAAGGTGTTGACAGTCCTTGTACACATCAGCAGAATAGCGGGCTCACCAAGGCTATGTAGCTCAGCCGGTTAGAGCACAGCACTCATAATGCTGGGGTCGGTGGTTCGAGTCCACCCATAGCCACCACACTGAAAATCAAGTTGTTTTTCAGCGTGAAGAGTGAGAAAATAGTTACACGTTACATTGCCCCTTAGCCAAGCGGTAAGGCACCTGACTCTGACTCAGGCATCGGTGGTTCGAATCCATCAGGGGCAGCCAAATTAAACGCAAAAGGCCAGATCGAAAGATCTGGCCTTTTGCGTTTAATCTGGTCACGCATTCCACATTGTCCCCGCGCCTGTCGGCGCACCCCCTTGAACATCAAGGAGCCCTCCTCCAGACAGAACTCCAGGGCCGGGTATGCGGAACCACGAGGAGTGCCGGCCGCTGGCCGGCAACCTCGAAATGCACACCCCCAGAATGACAAAAGCCCGGCCGAAGCCGGGCTTTTGCGTTTCCAGCCAGCGGGCTCCCGAAGGAGCCCAACCAGGCGCGGTAAATCAGCGCTTGGAGAACTGGGTGGCGCGGCGGGCCTTGTGCAGACCGACCTTCTTACGTTCGACTTCGCGGGCGTCGCGGGTCATGAAGCCGGCCTTGCGCAGCTCGGACTTCAGGGTTTCGTCGTACTCGACCAGAGCACGGGCGATGCCCAGACGGATCGCACCGGCCTGGCCGGTGGTGCCGCCGCCAGCGGCGGTGACCAGGATGTCGAAGCTCTCGGTGTTCTTGGTCAGCTCGAGCGGCTGGCGCACGATCATGCGAGCGGTCTCACGGCCGAAGAACTCGTCCAGCGGACGGCCATTGACGGTGATGTTGCCCGAACCCTTGCGCAGGAACACGCGAGCGGTGGAGGACTTGCGGCGGCCAGTGCCGTAGTTTTGAGTGATAGCCATGATTAGATATCCAGAACCTGCGGCTGCTGTGCGGCGTGCGGATGCTCAGTGCCGGCGTAGACCTTGAGCTTGCGGTACATCTGGCGACCCAGCGTGCCCTTCGGCAGCATGCCCTTGACGGCGGTCTCGATCACGCGCTCCGGGTGGCGCTCAAGCGCCTGGGCGAGGGATTCGGTCTTCAGGTTGCCGATGTAACCGGTGAAACGGTGATACATCTTGTCCTGCAGCTTCTTGCCGGTGACGACAATCTTTTCTGCATTGATGACGACCAGGTAGTCGCCGGTATCAACGTGCGGGGTGTAGACCGGCTTGTGCTTGCCACGCAGACGGCGGGCCAGCTCGGTGCAGAGACGGCCCAGGGTCTTGCCCTCGGCGTCGACGAGGTACCAGTCGCGCTGGACGGTCTCGTTCTTGGCAGTGAAAGTGCTCATGAAGAACTCTTGGTTAGGTCGGGCTCATTGCGGCGAAGGACTCGCCGGAACTCTGCCACGCGTTGTGAAAGGTGGAGCGTAAGGGGCGGCATTGTACGCAGCTTGGCTGGCGGGTGCAACCCGGCTTCCGCCCCGGGTTGGCAGGCGGCCGGGGCCGGGCGAGAATCGGGGCCTCCCCCGCTCCACGCCGTGCCGCCATGACCGTGCTTCGCCAGACCACCCCGCTGGACCACCTGCTGACCGAGGCGCAGCGCGCCCTGGACACGGTGTTCGGCAACCCGCCGGCCAGCCGCCCCTATCCGGCCACGGACACCGGCGAGCCCGGCATGGACAGCGCGCAGCGTCGCCATGCGGCCGGGCTGATGCGGATCAACCATGTCGGTGAGGTCTGCGCCCAGGGCCTGTACTTCGGCCAGGCTGCGGTGGCGCGCGACCCGGCAACCCGCGAACACCTGCTGGAAGCGGCCCAGGAAGAGACCGATCACCTGGCGTGGTGCGCCACCCGTCTGGGCGAGCTGGACAGCCGCCCGAGCCTGTTCAATCCGCTCTGGTACGCCGGCAGCTACACCATCGGTACCCTGGCCGGGCTGCGCGGCGACGGCTGGAACCTGGGTTTCGTGGTCGAGACCGAGCGCCAGGTGGAAGCCCATCTGGACGAACACCTGGTCGACCTGCCGGCCGGCGATCTGCGCAGCCGCGCGGTCATCCGGGTGATGAAGGAAGACGAGGCCAGGCATGCCGAGCATGCGGAGCAGGCCGGCGCACGCCGCCTGCCGTTCCCGATTCCCGGCGCGATGGCGCTGGCCTCCAAGGTGATGAAGACCATTGCCTACCGCATTTGAGGGTAGCCCCCACCAACGGTAGGGGCCTAGCAAACCACACGGTGGGGCCCGACCGTTGGTCGGGCCACCTTTCAGTTGGGCGACACCAGCTTCAGGCCGATCACACCGGCCACGATCAGGCCCACGCAGGCCAGGCGGGCCGGCGAGGCGCTGTCGTTGAACAGATAGATGCCCAGCACCGTCACGCCCATGGCGCCGATGCCGGTCCAGATCGCATAGGCCGTGCCGACCGGAATGTTCTTCATCGCCTGGCTCATCAGGTACAGGCTGATCAGGGCCGACACCACCGTCAGGGCAGTCGGCACGGGTTTGCTGAAACCTTCGGAGTACTTCATTCCAAGGGCGAATCCGATCTCGAACAGACCGGCCAGCAGCAGATAGATCCAGGGCATGGGTGGGGGCTCCTTACCTTTTTTGAGAAAAACGAAACGGCCCGGTGTTTTCACACCGGGCCGTAGGTCGGTACATCGCCGTGGAACTGAAGATTGCGCCAAGCGCAGGCTCCACGGGGCGGGGCGTCCCGCCTGGGTGGCGATGCCTGACGGCATCGCGCATGGGTCACTCAGCCAGGTTGCGGCCGTGGAACAGCTCTTCGATCTCACGACGCAGCAGCGCCTCGATCTTCATGCGTTCCTTGAACGAGATGTTCTTGGCCTTCTCCTCGAACAGGTACTGGTCCAGGTCGAAGTCCTTCAGGTGCATCTTCGTGTGGAAGATGTTTTCCTGGTAGACGTTGACGTCGAACATCTCGTAACGCGACTTGATGTTCTTGGCCAGGAAGTTCTGGATCGAGTTGATCTTGTGATCGATGTAGTGCTTTTTGCCCTTCACATCACGCGTGAAGCCACGGACACGGTAGTCCATGATCACGATGTCCGATTCCAGGCTCTCGATCAGGTAGTTCAGTGCCTTCAACGGCGAAATGACGCCGCAGGTAGCCACGTCGATATCGGCGCGGAAGGTGGCAATGCCTTCCTGCGGGTGCGTTTCCGGATAGGTGTGCACGGTGATGTGCGACTTGTCCATGTGCGCGACCACGGCATCGGAAATCAACTCCTTGCCGGCCTGCTTCTTGTCGATCACCGGCTCTTCGGAGATCAGGATCGTCACCGAGGCACCCTGCGGATCGTAATCCTGGCGCGCCACGTTGAGGATGTTGGCGCCGATGATCTCAGCGACATCGGTCAAGATTTGAGTAAGCCTGTCGGCGTTGTACTCTTCATCGATGTATTCAATGTAACGCTGACGCTCCTCTTCGGTGCGCGCGTAACACACGTCATAGATGTTGAAGCTCAGCGCCTTGGTGAGGTTGTTGAAACCCTGCAACCTCAGGCGAGGCAACGGCTTGACCACGGCGGTCGATTCCTGTGTAAGAAGGGAAAGGGGGAATTATGCGGCATAAGTGTCTCCAGGGGGAACGTGAAGACGCTCAGCTTCTGGCACACTGTTTGCCCTTAACAATTGCGCTGGTTAAGCTCCGCTATCGACCCCGTGAATCCGTTCATGCGCAGAGGGAGCGCCCCTATCGTGTCAACCGTGCGCCTAGCTAGCAGCCCATTGGCCTTGGACATCGCAACAATCGACCGCTTTCTGGCCCACAGCCACAGGCGGCGCTATCCCACCCGTACCGACGTCTTCCGACCCGGTGACCCGGCTGGCACCCTGTATTACGTCATCAGCGGCTCGGTTTCGA
This sequence comes from Stenotrophomonas sp. PA-6-5C, assembly GCF_021605635.1. NCBI lineage: Bacteria > Pseudomonadati > Pseudomonadota > Gammaproteobacteria > Lysobacterales > Lysobacteraceae > Stenotrophomonas > Stenotrophomonas sp. PA-6-5C. The sequence continues at coordinate 36,674 of NZ_WKEE01000037.1, read as the reverse complement.
TCATGGCCGAGGAGGAGGAGGACCGTGAGCTGGTGCTGGGCTATTTCGGCGCCGGCGAGTTCGTCGGCGAGATGGGCCTGTTCGTGGAGTCGGACCGCCGCGAGGTGATCCTGCGCACCCGGACCGCCTGTGAGCTGGCCGAAATCAGCTACGAGCGGCTGCATCAGCTGTTCCTCGGCCCGCTGTCGGCCGATGCCCCGCGCCTGCTGTACGCGCTGGGCCAGCAGATCTCCAAGCGCTTGCTGGACACCAGCCGCAAGGCCAGCCGCCTGGCCTTCCTGGATGTCACCGACCGTATCGTGCGCACCCTGCATGATCTGGCGCAGGAGCCGGAGTCGATGACTCACCCGCAGGGCAGCCAGCTGCGCGTCTCACGCCAGGAACTGGCCCGTCTGGTCGGTTGCTCGCGCGAAATGGCCGGCCGGGTGTTGAAGAAGCTGCAGACCGATGGCCTGCTGCACGCTCGCGGCAAGACCGTGGTGCTGTACGGCACCCGTTGATCGACAGATGTCCGCCGGGCATGGCCCGGCGCTACCCCAAGGCCTCCACCACGGTAGCGCCAGGCCATGCCCGGCGGATCGTCGTACCTGCGACACACCATCGCATGTCGCGCGCACCCGCATCCGCTAGGCTCGATCCATGGAGCTGAGCAGCGAATTCTGGTGGTTCATCCTCATCGGCCTCGGCGCGCAGCTGGTCGATGGCGCGCTGGGCATGGCATTCGGGCTTGTTTCTTCATCAGTGCTGCTCAGCATGGGGCTGCCTCCCGCACAGGTCAGCGCCAGCGTGCATACCGCTGAAGTGTTCACCACCGGCGCCTCCGGTGTGTCGCATCTGGTCGCCGGCAATGTCGACAAGCGCCTGTTCTTCCGCCTCGCCCTGCCCGGCGCGCTGGGCGGTGCACTCGGCGCGTACGTGCTGACACAGGTCCCTGGCGACCTGATCCGCCCGCTGATCTACCTGTACCTGCTGGTGCTGGCCATCATCATCCTGGCCCGCGCGGCCGGCCGCTGGATGCCCAAGGGTGAGATCCGCCGGGTACCGGTGCTGGGATTCTTCGCCGGCCTGCTCGATGCCAGCGGCGGCGGCGGCTGGGGCCCGGTGGCCACCTCCACCCTGCTTGCCCGCGGCGGTCAGGCCAGGACCACGATCGGCACCGTCAACGCGGCCGAGTTCGTGGTCACCTTGACCATTTCGGCCACGTTCCTGCTGTCGATGGGCGTGCAGCACCTGCAGATCGTCGCCGGCCTGCTGATCGGCGGCATGATGGCCGCGCCGGTGGCGGCGGTGCTGGTGAAACGGGTGAAGGAACGCTGGGTACTGGTCGCAGTGGGCGTGCTGGTGCTGGCCATCAGCCTGTTCCAGGTGGGCCATGCGCTGTTCGGGTATCTGTACCGCTGAGCGCTCGCCGGGCATGGCCCGGCGCTACCCGCGTGGGATGCGGTAGTGCCGGCCGCTGGCCGGCAACCTCATGGCCTGCGGAAGCGCGTGCACGGTTGCCGGCCAGCGGCCGGCACTACCGGGTCCTTGCCCCACGCCCGGCGGGCAGGTGGGCAGGTGGGCAGGCGGGATCGGTTACGCCTTGTCGCCACCGCGGTCCACGCAACCCCAGTTGAGGATACGGGTACCGGCCGGCAGCACGCGGCGGAAGAATTCCACCTTGGCAGGCTTCGGGTTGACCACCACCGGCGCTTTCGCCGCAAGCAGCAGCGGCAGGTCGGCGGTGCTGTCGGAGTAGGCGATATCGATGTCGCCGTAGCCGCGCTCGCGCAGCATGCGCATCTTCTCTTCGTTGTGGCAGTGCCGGGTCGGCCCCACCCCGCCCAGCCGCGGCCCCACTTCGGTGCCGATCACCGGCACGTCCTGGTGGGCGACGAAGGCCAGGATCGCGCGGGCCAGCTCCGGCGGTGCGCCGGTGGCCACCACCACGCGATCACCCTTGGCACGGTGCGCGGCGAACACCTCCAGCGCCTGCGGCAGCAGCTTGGCGCGCATCTGCGCCTCGTTGCGCAGCACATAGGCATCGATCACCTTGTTGAACTCGCGCGCGCGATGCAGGCCGAAGCTGCCGATCCAGACGTAGACCGAGATACCGGCACGGCGGGTCGGCAGCATCGCCACCATCGGCCCGGCAATCGGGGTGACCAGCAGCGCCGCCAGCATCCGCAAGGGGTTGCGCTTGATCAGCGAGGCGAACAGGTGGGTACCCGAATCGCCGTCATACAGGGTGTGGTCGAAGTCGAAGACCACCAGCGGCGCATCCTCGCGCGGCGTTGGATAGTACGTTTTCATGCTGCGAAGAATAGCTGACGCAGACCCTCGCCCGGCTCTTCCACGCGCATGAAGGCCTCGCCGACCAGGAACGAGTGGATGCCGGCATCGCGCATCAGCGCCACATCCTGCGGGCCGAGAATGCCGCTCTCGGTGACCAGCAGGCGGTCGCGCGGTACGGCCAGGCGCATGTCCAGCGTGGTCTGCAGCGACACCTCGAAGGTGCGCAGGTTGCGGTTGTTGATGCCGATCATCGGCGCCGGCACCTGCAGCGCTCGCTCCAGCTCATCGATGTCATGCACTTCCACCAGCACGTCCATGCCCAGCGACATCGCCAGTTCGGACAGCGTGGCCAGCTGCGTGTCATCCAGCGCGGCGACGATCAGCAGGATGCAGTCGGCGCCGAGCACGCGCGCCTCGACCACCTGGTAGGCGTCGATCACGAAGTCCTTGCGCAGCACCGGCAGCGTGCAGGCTTCTCGCGCCTGCTGCAGGTAGGCGTCGGCCCCCTGGAAGAAATCGACATCGGTCAGCACCGACAGGCAGCTGGCACCGCCGAACTCATAGCTGACCGCGATGTCGGCCGGGCGGAAGTCGGGGCGGATCACGCCCTTGGACGGGCTGGCCTTCTTCACTTCGGCAATCACCGCTGGATCACCATTGGCCACGGCGGCCTGCAGCGCGCGCACGAAGCCGCGCACCGGTGGCGCATCGGCCAGCGCCGCCTGCAGCTCCTCAAGCGGGCGCTGGGCGCGGCGCTGGGCTACTTCTTCGGCCTTGCGGGCCAGGATCGTCTGCAGGATATCGCTCATCGTCGTCGGGTCGGTGCTGGGGCGGTGAGGACGACCATTATCGGCCATCGGGTGGGTCAGGCTGAACCGCGCGCTCAGGCAACCAGCGCGCGGGTGGTATCGACATACTGCTGCAGGCGGGCACGGGCGCTGCCATCGGCGATGACCGCGCGGGCACGGGCCAGGCCGTCGCCGATATCGCTGGCCACGCCGGCCACGTACAACGCCGCGCCCGCATTCAGGGCGACGATGTCCAGCGCCGGGCCCGGCTCGTTGTCGAGCACCGCGCGCAGCATGGCAATGGACTGCTCCGGGCCGTCCACGCGCAGGTTGCGGCTGGCCGACATGGCGATGCCGAAGTCTTCCGGATGGATCTCATACTCGCGCACCTTGCCGTCGCGCAGCTCACCCACCAGGGTGCCGGCGCCCAGCGAGATCTCGTCCATGTTGTCGCGGCCCCACACCACCATCGCGCGCTCGGCGCCCAGCTCGCGCAGCACGCGCGCCTGGATGCCCACCAGATCGGGATGGAACACGCCCATCAGCACCGACGGCGCATTGGCCGGGTTGGTCAGCGGACCGAGGATGTTGAAGATGGTGCGCACCCCCATCTCGCGACGCACCGGCGCCACCACCTTCATCGACGGGTGGTGGATCGGCGCGAACATGAAGCCGATGCCGGTCTGTTCGATGGCCGCGGCAACCTGCGCAGGCTGCAGCTCGATCGCCGCGCCCAGTGCTTCGACCGCATCGGCACTGCCGGATTTGGACGACACGCTGCGGTTGCCATGCTTGGCCACGCGCGCACCGGCGGCAGCGGCAACGAACATCGCGCAGGTCGAGATGTTGAAGGTATGCGAGCCATCGCCACCGGTGCCGACAATGTCGACCAGGTGGGTGGTATCGGCGACCGGCACGGCCAGCGCGAATTCGCGCATCACCGTTGCTGCGGCGGCGATCTCGTCGATGGTTTCCTTCTTCACCCGCAGGCCGGTGAGGATGGCGGCGGTCATCATCGGCGAGACGTCGCCGCGCATGATCTGCCGCATCAGGTCGACCATTTCGTCGAAGAAGATCTCGCGATGCTCGATGGTGCGTTGCAGGGCTTCCTGGGGGGAGAAGCTCATCGGAATACTCCTTGGATCAGGCAGCCGGGCGCTGCAGGAAATTGCGCAGCAGCGCGTGACCGTGTTCGGTGAGGATCGATTCGGGATGGAACTGCACACCCTCGACCGGGAACTGGCGGTGGCGCAGGCCCATGATCTCTTCGATCGAGCCATCCTCGTTCTCGGTCCACGCAGTCACTTCCAGCACGTCGGGCAGGCTGTTCTTGTCCACCACCAGCGAGTGGTAGCGGGTGGCCTGGTAACCGTCCGGCAGGCCGGCGAACACGCCCTTGCCCTGATGGCGGATCGGCGAGGTCTTGCCGTGCATGATGTTGCCGGCACGGATGACCGTACCGCCGTAGACCTGGCCGATACCCTGGTGGCCCAGGCACACGCCGAGGATCGGCGTGGTCGGCCCAAGGCGCTGGATCAGCTCCAGCGACACGCCCGCTTCGTTGGGCGTGCACGGGCCGGGCGAGATGACGATGCGCTCGGGTTTCTGCGCGGCGATCTCGTCCACGCTCATCGCATCGTTGCGCACCACCTTCACCTCGGCACCCAGCGTCTGCAGGTACTGCACGAGGTTGTAGGTGAAGCTGTCGTAGTTGTCGATCATCCACAACATGGTCAGGTTCCGTCGCTTATCAGGAAAATGGCGTACACGTTTTCGGTGTAGGTAATGGGGCCGGCTTCGATCGATTCCGGTGCAGCGGGCGCAGGCGCCGAGGCCGGCGCGTAGCTGCCGGTCACCGAGATCCGGTCGAGGTACTCGCCATCCCCGCCGAGCTGTGGCCACTGCCCGGCCCGGATGCCATAGGCGAAGTCCGGTGCCACATCGGAGATGCTGTACAGGCCACGCACCTTGGTTCCATAGGCCTTGGCCAGGCCCTGCGCAGACTCGCGGGTCTTGGCGGCCGCCTCGCCCTTGAGCTCGCGTCTCAGCGCCACTTCGCCAGAGTAGGTCGGGGCCACGCTGCTGACCTGCACGTTCTCGTTGGCCTTCAGCGCACCCAGCACGTCCTGCATCGCCTTCACGCTGGAGAAACTGGCACGCAGCTGGCGCGACACACGGGTGCCGATGAAGACCTGCCGGCTCTGCTCGTAGCGGGTGGCTGGACCAATCTGGAGGTTGTCCGCACGCACGCTGCCTTCCACGGCCTTGTGCTGCTTGAACAGCGCCAGTACGCGGGCGACGTTGTCCTGCACGCGTCGACGTGCGGCATCGGCATCCATGTCGGTCTCTTCGATGTTCAACTGCAGGCCGAACCGGTCCGGCATCACCAAGCGGCGCGCCTCGCCCTTCACCAGCAGGTGCGGCTGCGAGGGAATGGTGTTGGCCTGCGCCCACGCAGACGGGGCCATCGTGGCCAGCAGCGACGACCACAGCAGAACGCTCAGCAGCTTCATGCGGTACTCCTTGTCTTGAATGGAAACAGCGAAGGGTGCTGCGGCTCAGGCCACAGCACAGGGAAACTCACAGGCCCTTGGCGGCCTGGGCGACGGCGCGGAACAACGCGCGGCCCTTGTTCATCGTCTCGTCCCACTCCTTGTCCGGGTCCGAGTCGTAAACGATGCCGGCGCCGGCCTGCACGTACAGGCGGCCGTCCTTGATCACCGCGGTGCGGATCGCGATCGCGGTATCGGCATCGCCGTGCCAGCCGATGTAGCCGATGCTGCCGGCATAGACATTGCGCTTGATCGGTTCCAGTTCGCGGATCACCTCCAGCGCGCGGATCTTCGGCGCGCCGCTGACGGTACCGGCCGGGAAGGTGGCGCGCAGCACGTCGGCGTAGCTCAGGCCCGGCTGCAGCTGCCCGGTCACTTCGCTGACGATGTGCATGACGTGGCTGTAGCGTTCGATCACGAACTGCTCGCCCACTTCGACGGTGCCCGCCCTGGACACCCGGCCGGCGTCATTGCGGCCGAGATCGATCAGCATCAGGTGCTCGGCGCGTTCCTTCGGATCGGCCAGCAGCTCGACCTCCAGCGCCTGGTCCAGCTCCGGCGTGGCACCGCGCGGGCGGGTGCCGGCGATCGGGCGCACGGTCACTTCTCCGTCCTGCAGGCGCACCAGGATTTCCGGCGAGGAGCCGACCACCTGCAGGTCGCCGACATCCAGGAAATACATGTACGGCGACGGGTTCAGTGCACGCAGCGCGCGGTAGACATCCACCGGCCGCGCCTTGAACGGCACGCTCAGGCGCTGGCTGAGCACCACCTGGAAGATGTCGCCAGCACGGATGTACTCCTTGCTGCGCTGGACCGCGTCGACGAAGCCTTCGCGGGTGAAACCGGAAACGAAATCGGACTCGTCCAGCACGTCGCTGGTCAGCGGTGCCGGATAGCCTGCACCCGGCGCACGCAGTTTGGCGGTCAGTGCATCCAGGCGTGCCTGGGCCTGCTCGAAGGCACCTTCGACACGCGGATCGGCATGCACGATCAGGTACAGCCGGCCCTTCAGGTTGTCGAACACCGCCAGCTCATCGGAGTGCAGCAACAGGATGTCCGGCGTACCCAGCTCGTCACGGCCGGCCGGCGAGGCCAGGCGCGGCTCGATGTAGCCGATGCATTCAAAGCCGAACCAGCCGACCAGGCCACCGGTGAAGCCCGGCAGGCCTTCCAGCTTGGGCACCGAGTGGGCGCTGCGCAACGCCTCGACCTCGGCGAACGGATCGGCCACCTCGCGGGTTTCCACCACCTGGCCGTGCTCGCGTACGGTCAGGGTGTGGCCGTGGAAGGCGTACACGCGGCGTGCCGGCAGGCCGATGATCGAGTAACGACCAAAGCGCTCGCCACCTTCGACGGATTCAAACAGGTAGGTATTGGGGCCGTCGGCGAGCTTCAGATAGACCGAAAGCGGCGTGTCCAGGTCGGACAGCACTTCGCGGACAACGGGAATATGGGTGTGGCCTTCAGCGGCCTGCTGCTGAAACTGAGCGTGCGAGATCAAGACGACTTTCCTTCCGGGACACAGCGTTATAGGGACGGACGACGGCAACAGGCCACCATCGCCACCAACGGCGTGCGGAAGAAAGGGTATGCGGGGTCGTCAGGCTGGACACCCAATGACTGTATCGCAGCTTTGGCCGCAGGGAAACCCTTTGGCGACGGGCGGTTTGTCTTCGCCCCGGCCCATCCGCCGCGCCTGTTCCTGGGCCTCCCGCACCTGCTGCAGGGCCAGCGACACCCCCTGGACCTGCTCGCGACTGGCGTTGATCGCGTCGATCTGGGCGATGCTCGTGCTCAGCGGTTGGGCCATGCCCGCCGCCAGCCGGCGCACCAGGGACTTGTCCGCGGGGACACCATCCGGGGTCGATTCAAGAATCGCGAAGCCTTCAATTTCCCCACGAAGGAAGAAGACATTCCGCTGCTGAAACTGCGCTCTTAGCCCCGCGAAAGCAGCACGCAATCCTCCGGCAGGTGCATCCGTACCCTGCCCGCCACGCATGCGATGCGGAAGCTGCGCGCCTGCACCGGTTCGCCGTCCAGGTTCAAGGTCAGCGGCTGCGGGGCGTCGATCTGCAGCCACGGCAGCTGCGCGCGCGTGGCGACGCGTTCCAGCGCCGCCTCTTTGCCGCCGGTCAGCATCTGTCCAAGGGTGGCGGCGACTTCACCGTCCAGTTCCGGCACCACGGTGACGTCCAACAGGCCGTCATCGATCAGTGCCTGCGGGCACAGCTGCTGACCACCACCGGCTTGGCGACCGTTGCCGATACCCAGCGCGATGAACCCACCTTCCCACTCGAAATCCGGCCCGCTCAGGCGCGCGGTGATCGGTTCGATACGGCCGAGCTTGGCGATGCCGGTGATGACGTAGGCCAGGCCGCCGAGCATCTTCTTCAAGCCCGCATCGGTTTCCACCGTGACCTGGGTACCGAAGCCGCCGCTGGCGAGGTTGGCGCACCACCACGGCTTGCCGTCGGCATCAACACGCAGCAGGTCCATCGGACGCGGCGTACCGCTGGCAATCAGTGCGAAGGCGTCCTGCGGTTGCACCGGAATACCGGCAGCGGTTGCGAAATCGTTGGCGGTACCCATCGGCACCAGCGCCAGCGAAGGCAGCGCCTCAGCCGGCTCGTCACGATGCGCCAGCGTCTCGGCCACCGCGCTTAGCGTGCCGTCGCCACCGGCCGCCACGATCACGTCCACGCCGTGGTCGATGGCCTCGGCCACGTAGCGCTCGGCGTCACCGTCTTCCCAGGTCACCCGCACTTCCAGCTGCACGCCGCGGTCACGCCAGTGGCCCACGGCATCGCGCAGGTCATCGTTGCCTGCGGACTTGCCGTTGAGGATCAGGCGCCAGCGCGGTGTGCTCATGCAGTTCTTCCAGGGAAAGGCGGCACAGGCTAGCAATCAGGCGTTCGGGGCCAGTGAAAGACGCTGGCAACCGTTCAGGTCAGATGGTTGGGCTCGCAAATGCGGGATGTCATGCAGGTGTCATCGGCGGCCCGGAGAATGGAAGGCCATAGCAGGGACGACGGATGGAGGCAGGATCAGCCTCCCACGCATGCAGCAAGGCCACGCCAGTGTTTGGCGTGGCTTTTTTTTTGCCTGCCATGCGTGGATGCATTCCGCCTCAACCGTTGGCGAAATCGTGCAGCGCCTCGCCTTCCAGCCGGTACACCGTCCACTCGTCCTGCGGCTTGGCGCCGGCTGCGGTGTAGAAGTCGATGGCCGGGGTGTTCCAGTCCAGCACCGACCACTCGAAGCGGCCGCACCCTTCAGCCACCGCCTGGCGGGCGATGTACTTCAGCAGCGCCTTGCCCGCACCGGAGCCACGCTTTTCCGGGCTCACGTACAGGTCTTCCAGGTAGATGCCCTTGCGGCCCAGCCAGGTGGAATAGTTGTAGAAATACACCGCGTAGCCGATGGCTTCGCCGTTCGCCTCGCAGATCAGCGCGCGGGCGGTGGCGTCGGCGCCGAACAGGCTTTCAGCGATGCCGATTTCATCGGTCTGCACCGAATGCTCGGCCTTCTCGTAGATCGCCAGTTCACGGATGAAGCGCAGGATCAGGCCAGCGTCGGCGACGGTGGCCGGGCGGATGTTCAACACGGCCACCGAGTTCATGGCTCAGCCCCGTGCCGCGGCGACGTTGGCGCGCATCTGCGCGATGACGTCCTGGTAGCTGGTCTTGGCGTTGAAGATGGCCGAGCCGGCGACAAAGGTGTCGGCACCAGCAGCGGCGATCTCGCCGATGTTGTCGGCCTTCACGCCACCGTCGATCTCGAGGCGGATGTCACGGCCGCTGGCATCGATCTTCTGCCGCACCACGCGCAGCTTGTCCAACGCCGACGGGATGAACGCTTGGCCGCCGAAGCCCGGATTGACCGACATCAGCAGCACCAGGTCGAGGTCGTCCAGCACCCAGTCGAGGATGTCCACCGGGGTGGCCGGATTGAGCACGATGCCCGGCTTGCAGCCCAGCGAGCGGATCAGCTGGATGGTGCGGTGCACGTGGCGGCTGGCCTCCGGGTGGAAGCTGATGTAGGTGGCGCCGGCCTCGGCGAAGTCCGGGATGATGCGGTCCACCGGCTCGACCATCAGGTGCACGTCGATCGGCGCGGTGACGCCGTGCTTGCGCAGCGCCTGGCAGACCATCGGGCCGATGGTCAGGTTGGGCACGTAGTGGTTGTCCATCACATCGAAATGGACCCAATCGGCGCCAGCGGCCAGGACGTTGTCGACTTCCTCGCCAAGGCGGGCGAAGTTGGCCGAGAGGATGGAAGGAGCGATGAGGCAGTTGGACATGGCCGGGGCCTTCGGAACGGGGAAAGGGGTTTCCCGCCCGCAGGCGGGACTGTGGGGTCAGCGCTTGCGCAGGGTCTTGATGCGGTCGTAGGCGGCGTTGATGCGCCGCGACTTCTGCTCGGCCTGCTGCTGCAGCTCGGGGGCGGCGCCGCCCAGCTTGTCGGGGTGGTACTGGGAGATCAGCTTGCGGTAGGCGCGCTCGACCTCGGCATCGGTAGCCTCGGAGGTCAGCCCCAGCTCGCGGTACGGGTTCTCCTTGTTCAGGCGGAACCAGTCGCTGTCAAAGGCATGTCCCAGCAACAGGCCGACCACCGCGCCGAACAGCGGATTGGGCCGGAACAACAGGGCCCCGGCGATGAATCCGAGCAGTTTTCCGTACCAGCGCATGGCGCTCCGGGGTCGGCCGACGAAATGGACGCTCATTTTACGTCACAGCGGGCCCGGACCGCTTTACACTAGGCCGCCCGCTGGTCAGCGGGCCCGCCGGGTCCGTTGGGCAGCCGTATCGACGAAGCCCCAGGAGTGCCCGTGCCAACCACGCTGTTGCAATCCGATCTCCCCGGCCTGCCCTTGCGCCACCGCGGCAAGGTGCGTGATGTGTTCGATATCCCGCGCGAGCGGCTGCCGGCCGGTACCCCGCCGGGGGACTACCTTTTGATGGTCGCCACCGATCGCCTGTCGGCGTTCGACGTGGTCCTGCCCGACCCGATTCCGGGCAAGGGCGAGATGCTCTGCCAGGTGTCCAACTTCTGGTTCGCCAAGACCGCGCACCTGATGCCCAACCACCTGACCGGCATCGACGTGGCCAGCGTGCTGCCCGAGGGCGTGGACGCGGCCCTGTACGCCAAGCGTGCGGTGGTCACCCGCAAGCTGAAGCCGGTACCGGTGGAAGCGATCGCCCGCGGCTACCTGATCGGCAGCGGCTGGAAGGATTACCAGCGCACCGGCAAGGTCAGCGGCATCGACCTGCCCGACGGCCTGCGCCAGGCCGAGCAGCTGCCCGAGCCGATCTTCACTCCCTCGACCAAGGCCGCCGTTGGCGACCATGACGAGAACATCGACTTCGACGCGATGGTGAAGACGGTCGGTGCGGAGATGGCCGAGCGCGTGCGCGACGCCACGCTGCGCATCTACAAGTTCGCGGCCGATTACGCACGCGAGCGCGGCATCATCCTGGCCGACACCAAGTTCGAGTTCGGTACCGACGCCGATGGTCGCCTGTACATCATGGACGAGATGCTGACGCCGGATTCCTCGCGCTACTGGCCTGCCGACGAGTACGAGGTGGGCACCAGCCCGCCGAGTTACGACAAGCAGTTCGTGCGTGACTACCTGGAGACGCTGGACTGGGGCAAGACCGCTCCGGGCCCGAGCATCCCGGCCGAGATCATCGAGCGCACCCGCGCCAAGTACGCCGAGGCGCTGCAGCGCCTGGCCGGAATCAGCGTCGACTGATTCCCTGCGCCCCCGGCCGGTCTGGCTGGGGGCGTTTCCTGCGCCCCCCGGCAGCCAGGCATGGCCTGGCTCTACTGGCGGCCCCGGCCGGGGTATGCTGGCCGCATGCAGACCACCACCCAGCTTGCGCGTCCGATCGACCGCTATTTCGCCAGCTACTCCGACGACCACCGCAATGTGGTCAACCAGCGCATCCACGTGGTGGCGGTGCCGGCGATCCTGTGGTCGGTGGTGGCCCTGCTGTGGTGCGTGCCGCCGCTGATCACCTGGTTCCAGTACGGCATCTGGTCGGCGTTCGCGATGTTCAGCGCCTGGTGCTTCTACAACAAACTGTCGCGCCCGCTGGGCATCGGCATGCTCATCCAGTTCTTCGTGTTCGGCTGCCTGTGCCGGCTGCTGGAAGCAGAAATCGGCCTGCACAATCTGTTCTGGCTGGCCATCGGCGTCTTCGTCGTCGCCTGGATCGCGCAGTTCATCGGCCACAAGTTCGAAGGCCGCAAGCCCAGCTTCCTGACCGACCTGACCTACCTGCTGATCGGCCCGGCCTGGGTGATGGCCAAGGCCTATCGCAAGCTCGACTGGCGCTACTGACCGGCGTCGCCGCATCGACGCCTTCGTTTCCTGAACGGGCAGATGCCATCACCCACACTGCACGGCGCGCCTGCCAGCCTGCCGCGGTGACCTCCTCACTTTGCCCCGCCCAGCGGCGGCGGTCCCTGTGCGACAGGGGCTGCGGTCTCCCTGCGTGGGCGTAGGGTGGACCTGCCAACCGGGTCCAGACGGGGCATCCGCGCCGCATGCTGCATCGCAGAAAAAATGAATCAGCGCACGTTACATGCAATTGATCGCTGTTCAATGGGTTTCGGCGACATTTGGCGGCCTGTTATGCTCCCTGACCTGCTCGTGAATCATGGATTCCCTGCATGCTCCCCAGCCTGCCCCTGCTGCTGGCCCTGCCGTTCCTCATGGCAGTGGCTGTCGCAGCCTTCCCCCGTAGTTCGCGCTCGACTGCTGCCTGGCTGGCGGCGCTGGCGCCGTTGGGCGGGCTGGCGATCCTCGCCTGGCTGACCCCCTCGGTGCTCGACGGCCAGGTGGTGCGGACAATGGTACCGTGGCTGCCGCAGATCGGCCTGGACTTCACCCTGCGCCTGGATGGCCTGGCCTGGATGTTCGCGGGGCTGGTACTGGGCATCGGCGCACTGGTGGTGCTGTATGCGCGCTACTACCTGAGCCCGCAGGACAGCGCACACCGCTTCTATACCTACCTGTTGCTGTTCATGGGCGCCATGCTGGGCATGGTGCTGTCGGGCAACCTGTTGCTGCTGATGATCTTCTGGGAAATGACCAGCATCAGCTCGTTCCTGCTGATCGGCTTCTGGTCGCATCGCCAGGACGCCCGCGAGGGCGCACGGATGGCGCTGGTGATCACCGGCGGCGGCGGCCTGGCCCTGCTGGCCGGCGTGCTGCTGATCGGCCGCATCGTCGGCAGCTTCGACCTGGACGTGGTGCTGGCCGCTGGCGAGCAGATCCGCGCCAGCGCGCTGTACCCCTACGCGTTGTTCCTGGTGCTGGCGGGCATCTTCACCAAGAGCGCGCAGTTCCCGTTCCACTTCTGGTTGCCGCACGCGATGGCCGCGCCCACCCCGGTGTCGGCCTACCTGCACTCGGCCACCATGGTGAAGGCCGGCGTGTTCCTGCTGGCGCGCCTGCATCCGGCGTTGGCCGGCAGCGATCTGTTCTTCTACACGGTCAGCGGCATCGGTGCGATCACCCTGCTGATCGGTGCCTGGAACGCCATCTTCCAGCATGACCTGAAGGGCCTGCTGGCCTATTCGACGATCTCGCACCTGGGCCTGATCACCCTGCTGTTCGGCCTGTCCACGCCGATGGCGGTGGTCGCCGGCGTGTTCCACATCCTCAACCACGCCACCTTCAAGGCCTCGCTGTTCATGGCCGCCGGCATCATCGACCACGAGACCGGCACCCGTGACATGCGCAAGCTGGGTGGCCTGCGCAGGCTGATGCCGTTCACCAGCGCGCTGGCGATCATCGCCTCGCTGGCGATGGCCGGCATCCCGCTGCTCAACGGCTTCCTGTCCAAGGAAATGCTGTTCGCCGAAGCGCTCTCGGCCGGCGGCACCGACACCATGCGCACGGCGGTGTCGATCGCTGCGCTGCTGGCTGGTGTGTTCGGCGTGGCCTACAGCCTGCGCTTCGTGCACGACACCTTCTTCGGCAAGGGCCCGCATGGCCTGGACCGCGTGCCGCACGAGCCACCGCGCTGGATGAAGGTGCCGGTGGAGATCCTGGTGGTGATCTGCGTGGCGGTGGGTATCGCCCCGGCCGTGACCGTGGCCCCGGTACTGCACGTGGCAGCCGCCTCGATCCTCGGCAGCGCGATGCCCGAGTACAACCTGTCGATCTGGCATGGCTTCAACCTGCCGCTGGCGATGAGCGCCGCGGGCGTGGTCGGTGGCGTGGCCCTCTACTTCGGCCTGCGCAAGCTGATCGATCTGCACGCGGTAACCAACACCACGCCGGGACGCAACGTCTTCCACCACCAGCTGGACCTGCTGTCGGCCGGTGCGCAGCGGTTGACCGCCGGCATCGCCAACGGCAGCCTGCAGCGCATGCTGCTGGGCTTGGTACTGGTGGCGATCGTGGTCGCTGCCGCGCCCTACATCGCCAACCCGGCCTCGCCGGACTGGACCAAGCCGCAGCCGATACCGCTGCTGGGCTGGGCACTGTGGCTGGTGATGATGTCCTGCGCGGTGGCGACCCTGCGCATGTACAAGCAGCGCCTGCTGGCGGTGCTTCTGGTCGGCGGCGTCGGCCTGATGGTGGCGCTGACCTTCGTGTTCCTGTCCGCACCGGATCTGGCGCTGACGCAGTTGCTGGTGGAGATGGTGACCCTGGTGCTGATGCTGCTCGGCATGAATTACCTGCCCGCACAGTCCGGCCCGGAGCGGCCGCGCTGGCGCAAGCGCCGTGATGCGCTGATCGCGGTCGTGGCCGGTGCCGGCCTCGGCGCGCTGGCCTACAGCGCGATGACGCTGCCGCCGAACACCATGGCCGGCGAACTGCTTGCCCGCGCACTGCCCGAGGCGTACGGCCAGAACGTGGTCAACGTGATCCTGGTCGACTTCCGCGGTTTCGATACCTTCGGTGAGATCACTGTGTTCGGCATTGCCGCACTGGTCGTGCATGCGCTGCTGCGGCGTACGCGGATGGCGCCGGAGCAGATCATGCCCGGCCCGCCGATCAAGCTACCGGTGCCGGCCGATCTGGCCCAGATCATGTTCCCGCTGACCCTGACGGTCTCCATCTTCCTGTTCCTGCGCGGCCACAACGCGCCGGGCGGGGGCTTCATCGCCGGCCTGGTGCTGGCGGTGCCACTGCTGATCCAGTACGTGATCCAGGGCACCGCGTCGGTGGAATCGCGCTTCGGCTTCGACTACATCCGCTGCATCGGTACCGGCCTGCTGATCGCCATCCTCAGTGGTGGCGCCTCGATGCTGTTCGGCGTGCCGTTCCTGACCAGTGGTCACCTGGACCTGCACCTGCCGTTGATCGGTGATGTACCGCTGGCCAGCGCGATTGGTTTTGATATCGGCGTGTACCTCGTGGTGTTCGGTGGCGCGATGCTGATGCTGTCGATGATGGCCACCGTCAAACCCTCGCGGACGCGCACCGCGCGCAAGGGCGAGATCGACCTGCAACGCCGCTCGGCACGAACGGGGGAGATGCACTGATGGAACTGGCCCTGGCCTCTGCGATCGGCGTGCTGACCGCCATCGGCATCTACCTGCTGCTGCGCGCGCGCAGCTTCGATGTGATCCTCGGAATGACCTTCCTGTCCTACGCCACCAACCTGCTGATCTTTGCCGGTGGCCGCGTGGTGCAGGGCAAGGCGCCGGTGCTGCAGGAAGGCGTGGAGAGCCACCTCGGCAACTACACCGATCCGCTGCCGCAGGCGCTGGTATTGACCGCGATCGTGATCGCCTTTGCGATGACCGCCGTCAGCATCGTGCTGGCCATGCGCAGCCGCAGCGACAACCACAGTGACCATGTGGACGCACACGAGCCGGACGACGATGCACCGCCGCGCCGTGGCGAGGACCGCGCATGAATCATCTGGTGATCCTGCCGATCCTGGTTCCGCTGCTCGGCGCTGCGCTGTCGCTGTTCGTTGAACACCGCCGCTATGGGCCGAAGGTGCAGCGTGCCGTGGCGTGGACCTCGCTGGCCGCGCTGGCGGTGGTGGTCGGCCTGTTGTTCGCCGACACCGCCGGTGGCGACATCCGCGTGTACCTGCTGGGCGACTGGCCGTCGCGGCTGGGCATCGCGCTGGTCGCCGACCAGCTGTCCGCATGGATGCTGCTGACCACCCTGCTGCTGGCCATTCCCTGCCTGCTGCATGCGTGTTCGGGGTGGGACCGGCGCGCACCGCACTTCCATGCGCTGTTCCAGTTCCAGCTGGTGGGCCTCAACGGCGCCTTCCTGACCGGCGACATTTTCAACCTGTTCGTGTTCTTCGAGGTGATGCTGATCGCCTCCTACGGCCTGCTGCTCAGTGGCGGCCGTGGCCTGCGCATGCGCATCGGCCTGCACTACGTGGTGTTCAACGTCACCGCCTCGACCCTGTTCCTGATCGCGCTGGGCCTGCTGTACGCCTCGCTGGGGTCGTTGAACATGGCCGAGCTGTCGCAGCGCATTGCCGAGGTGCCGCCGGCGCAGCTGACCCTGGTGAAGGCAACGATGGGCCTGTTGCTGTTGGTGTTCTGCGCCAAGGCCGCGTTGATGCCGCTGTACCTGTGGCTGCCCGAATCGTATGCGCGTGCACCGGCGGCGGTGGCGGCGCTGTTCGCGATCATGACCAAGGTGGGCCTGTATGCCGTGCTGCGCATCCAGATGCTGTGGTTCGGCGAGGATGCGGGTGCGATGGCCGGCTACGGCCGCGACTGGCTGCTGTGGGCCGGCGTAGCGACGCTGGTGCTGGGCGGCCTGGGCGCGTTGGCCGCAGCGCGTCTGCGCGTGTTGATTTCGTATCTGGTGATCGTCTCGGCGGCGACGCTGTTCATCGCGTTCTCTGTCGGCACGCCGAAGGTGCTGTCGGCCGGCCTGTATTACCTGCCGCACAGCAGCTTCGTCGCCGCCGCACTGTTCCTGGTCGCCGACCTGATCCGACGCCGCCGCGGCGGCGCCAGCGACCGCAAGGAAGTGATCGCACCGATGCCCGGCAAGGAGACGCCCGCCGTGCTGTTCCTGATTGCGGCGGTGTCGGTGGCCGGTCTGCCGCCGCTGTCCGGCTTCCTGGCCAAGGCCGCACTGTTGGCCGGCATGCCCGCGCAGTACACCGGCGCGGTGTGGACGGCGGTGCTGGTCAGCAGCCTGCTGGTCATCATGGGCCTGACCCGCGGTGGCATCCGCCTGTTCTGGCGCGTGCCGCTGCCCGATCCCGATGCACCTCCGCCGCGCAAGGCGCCACTGCGCCGTGTGGAGCTGTTTGCCGCCTGCATCCTGCTGGCGTACGGCATCGGCATGACGCTGTTCGCTGCGCCGCTGATGCAGCACACCGACGCCATCGCCACCCAGCTGCTGCAGCCGGGCGATTATGTGCAGCAGTTGCGCGCGACCACGCCGGAGATCCGCCAGCCATGACCGCCAAGCGTTCCCCGATCCGCCGCCTGCTGCCCTCGCCCGCGCTGAGCGTGATGGTGGTGGTGTTCTGGTTGCTGATGTCCGACAGCTTCACGCTCGGCCAGTTCCTGCTGGGCCTGCTGCTGGGCGTGGTCATTCCACTGTTCGCTGCGCGCCTGGACCGCGAGTTCGCCCGCATCGGCACCCTGCGGCCGCTGCCGAAGCTGTTGTTCGTGACCCTGTGGGACATCCTGATGTCCAACATCCGCGTGGCCATCCAGGTGCTGGGCCCGGAAAAGAACATCCACCCCGGTTTCATCTGGCTGCCGCTGGACATCGCCAACATCCACGGCATTGCCGCGCTGACCAGCATGATCACCCTGACCCCCGGCACGGTGTCGGCCGCGCTCAGCGACGACCGCAAGTTCCTGCTGGTGCACGTGCTGCACCTGGAAGACCCGCAGGACCTGATCGACA
This sequence comes from Stenotrophomonas sp. PA-6-5C, assembly GCF_021605635.1. NCBI lineage: Bacteria > Pseudomonadati > Pseudomonadota > Gammaproteobacteria > Lysobacterales > Lysobacteraceae > Stenotrophomonas > Stenotrophomonas sp. PA-6-5C. Next base: position 19,185 of record NZ_WKEE01000037.1, on the reverse strand, counting down.
CGATCAAGCGCCGTTATGAAGCCCCGTTGATGGAGATCTTCCCATGACTGGATTCCAGATCATCCAGACCACCCTGGTGGTATGCATGCACGTGGTCGGCCTGGCCATGCTGCTGGCCACCTGGCGCCTGCTGCGCGGGCCGACCGTGCCCGACCGCATCCTGGCACTGGATACGCTGTCGGTGACCGCCATCGCCGAACTGATGCTGTTCGGCATGTACCTCAATTCGGCGATCTACTTCGAGGCGGCACTGATCATCGCCATGCTCGGCTTCGGCAGCACGGTGGTGCTGAGCAAGTTCGTGCTGCGCCGGGACATCGTCGAATGATCACCTTCATCCAGATCGCGCTGTCGATCCTGCTGCTGTTCGGCTGCTTCTTCATCCTGGTCGGCGCACTGGGCCTGGTGAAGCTGTCCACCTTCTTCAAACGCCTGCACGCACCGACCAAGGCCAGCACGCTGGGCGTGGGCTGCGTGCTGGTGTGCTCGGTGTGTTACCACATCTTCCTGGGCCAGGACCCGCAGCCGCGCGAGCTGCTGATCACCGTGTTCCTGTTCATCACCGCGCCGATCAGCGCGCACCTGATGGCCAAGGCGGCGCTGTCGCTGCTGATGGAAACGCGCCCCACTCTGCCGGGCAACGAACGTGCGGAAGAAGAACAGCTGCCGCCGCCGGAACCGGAGCGGGAAGAGGAAACCACCGCGCGTTGACGGTGGGTGCCGACCGTTGGTCGGCACGACATTCGATCAGGCGGCGGTCAATGCGATTTCCAGCCCCAGCCAGGCCACGAACGCGCCCAGCAGCACCGCACCTTCGATGCGGCTGATGCGCAGGTCGCCGCGCAGCATCGGGTACAGCACCAGGGCGAACGCCAGCAGCGCCGGCAGCTCCAGACGTACGAACGAGGCCGGCAACGCCAGTGGCTGCAGCAGCCCCATCGCACCGATCACCAGCATCAGGTTGACCACGCTGGAACCGAGCACGTGGCCCAGCACCATGTCGCCGTGACCACGGCGCGCCGCCGCGACGGCGGCGGCCACCTCCGGCAACGCGGTGCCGATCGCCACCGGCAACAGACCGACCAGCAGCGGCGTCCAGCCCAGCGCAGCACCAAAATCGGCGGCAGCACCGACCACCAGGCGCGCGCCCCAGTACAGCGCCACTGCGGCGATCAGCAGGCGCAACACATTCAACGGCAGGCTGGTGCGGCTCAGTGCCGACTCGGCGATGATCGCCTGTACCTCGGCGCTCTCATGGCGCCCGCGTCGCAGCAGCAGGACCTGCACCACCACGAACCCGGCCACCAGCACGCCAGCCTCCCAGCGCAGCAGGCGGCCATCGAGCCCGAACACGATCAGCAGCAGGCCCGCGGCCAGCAGCGCCCACCACAGCACCGTCTGCAGGCGGGCACGCAACAGCAACGGCGCGGCAATGGCAGCCATTGCCAGGGTCAGGCCAAGGTTGACCACGCTGCTGCCGACGGCGTTGCCCAAGGCCAGCTCCGGCTGGCCCATCACCAGCGCGCGGGCGTTGACCGCCAGCTCCGGCAGCGAAGTAGCGATGCCCAGCAACAACAAGCCGGCGGTGAATGCGCTGGCACCGAAGCGCTGCGCCAGGCCGGAAACGGCTTTGACGATGGAGTCCCCGCCCAGCGCCAGCAGCAGCAGGCCGAGCAGGAACCAGGCAATGGCAATGGCGATCATCGAGCACTCCCCAGCGGTCGTGGCGCGATTCTACGCTCGGCCCACCCGCAGCGGGTGAGCCGAGGAGGGTGGCTCAGCCGCAGCCTTCGGCGTAGTCAACCTGCGGGGTCCTGCCGACCCGCCAGGCGCCGACCTTGCCGTCAGCGCCGAGGGCGAAATCGATGATCGCCGCGCCTTCCTGCGCCGGGCGCACGCGCAGGTGCTGGGCCTTGTCGTCGTACTTGTCCGGGCCAACGTCGGCGCGCTCGGGATAGAGCACCTGCAGCTCGCCCAGGGTCATCCCGACCCGGCCGCCACCGGGGGCGACGATCGACGGGCTGCGTACGTCGTAGCGGACCAGCTTGCGCGCCTCGAACATCAGGCGCGGGTCTTCGGCATCCTGCGGGCGCAGGAAGTAGCAACCCTCATTGGCATCGTCGGCAGGCAGCGGCTTGCCAGCGGCATCGGTACCCAGGCCCTGCAAGGGCTTACCGAAGCCACTGCGGACCTCGGCGATGCCTGCGCCCAGCGTGGCGCCGCCGAAGCCATCCAGGCGCGCCGGGCTGTCGCTGCGCGGATCCACCGGCGATGCGGTGGCCAGATCGGCGTCGGCGGGAACGGAGGCGTCTTTCGCCGGTGCGGTGGCGGCGGCAGGCGCGGCGGTTTCGGGACTGCGGTTGCAGGCGGCCAGCGACAACAGCAGCAGGCCGGCAATCGGGAGGTGCTTCATCGGTGCGGATCCTTGGCACAGGGTGGGTGCACGCTACCCCAGCACGCGTGCAGGCGCTGCATTGTCATCGCGGTTTCATCGCCCTCATTCAGGCTGGGCAAGCACCGACTTGGCTGTCCACCCCATGCAACCGCGCAAGACCGACCTCGCCCGAACCGCGCTGCAGGCCCACCGCGCGCCGCTGGACATGCGCCAGCGACGGCTGCTGATCCTGTGCGATGGCCAGCGCAGCATCGCCGAGCTGACCGCACTGCTGGGGCAGGACGCGGCAGCGATGGTGATCCAGCTGATCCAGGCTGGCTACCTGGTGACCGGCGCGGACGCCGCCGTTTCCATGCAGCCTGCGCCGAGTGTGGCTGCTGCCCCGCTGGCGCCGTCAGCCGCCGCAGCGTCTGCCGCACCGGTCGAGCGACGCCGCTCGCTGGTCGCCGCGCGCATCTATGTGCTGGGAATCCTTGAGATGCAGCGGCATCCCAACGCAGCGGCGTTGTTCCGCGACCTGCAGCAGGCGCGCGCCGAAGGCGAGGTCCTGCGGGTGATGCAATCAGCGCTGCAGGTGCTGCCGGCACTGACCTCGGAAGGTTACTGCCAACGCGTGCGGCAGCGGCTGATGGAGGCGCTGCCGGTGGAGCATTGCGACGCGTTCGCGGCCATCGCCTGATCCGGCGAACAGCATCCACGCATGGCGTGGATCTACCGCATCACGAACCCGGATGGATCCACGCCAAGTGCGATATCGCGCTTCCCGATGGATCCACGCCATGCGTGGATGCGGACGATCAACGGAAATTGTTGCGCAGGCCGTTCCAGCACTGCTGGTAATCGCCCTGCCGGTGGCCCGCGGCCAGCGCCTGCGCGGTCGGGCGGATCACCCCACGGGTCTCGAACATGAAGGCCATGGTGTCCTTGATCACGTCCGGCTTGGACAGATCGGCACTGGAGGCCTTGTCGAAGGTCGGCGCATCCGGACCGTGGCCACTCATGCAGTTGTGCAACGACGCACCGCCCGGCACGAAGCCTTCGGCCTTGGCGTCGTAGGCACCATGCACCAGGCCCATGAACTCGCTGGCGATGTTGCGGTGGAACCACGGCGGGCGGAACGTGTTCTGCGCCACCAGCCAGCGTGGCGGGAAGATGGCGAAATCCATGTTGCTGGTGCCCGGCGTATCGCTGGGCGAGTGCAGCACCAGGAAGATCGACGGATCCGGGTGGTCGTGGCTGATCGAGCCGATGGTGTTGAAGCGGCGCAGGTCGTAGCGGTACGGCGCGTAGTTGCCGTGCCAGGCGACCACGTCCAGCGGCGAGTGGTCGATCGGGGCACGCCACAGGCGGCCATCGAACTTGGCGATCAGCTCGAAATCGCCGTCGATGTCTTCGAATGCGGCATGCGGGGTCTCGAAATCGCGCGGATTGGCCAGGCCGTTGGAGCCGATCGGGCCCAGGTCGGGCAGCTTCAGCAGTGCGCCGAAGTTCTCGCAGATGTAGCCACGGCTCGGGCCGTCAGGCAGCTCGACACGGAAGCGGACGCCGCGCGGAATCACCGCGATCTGCTGCGGTTCGATCTCGATCACGCCCAGCTCGGTCAGCAGGCGCAGGCTGCCCAGCTGCGGCACGATCAGCAGCTCGCCGTCGGCGTCGTAGAAGTAGCGGCCGACCATGTCACGGTTGGCGGCGTACATGTGGATACCGACGCCGGCATGCGCGTCGGGCGAACCGTTGCCGCCCATCGTGTACAGGCCTTCGACGAAATCGGTCGGCAGCTCCGGCAGCGGCAGCGGGCTCCAGCGCAGCTGGTTCGGCGAGGCTGGCTGCGCACCGAAATCGCACTGCAGCTGCGATTGCGCGAACGGAGTGAACTCACCGTGGGTCACCGCCGGACGGATCCGGTACAGCCAGCTGCGGCGGTTGCTGCCGCGCGGTGCGGTGAACGCGGTGCCGGTCAGCTGCTCGGCATACAGGCCATGGGCCACCTTCTGCGGCGAGTTCTGGCCAATGGGCAGTGCGCCGGGCACGGCCTCGCTGGCGAACTCGTTGCCGAAACCGGACTGGTAGCCGCGGGCGGTGATGGCGCTGGACATGGGGGGCTCCTGGGTACGGCGGGACCGGAACGGAAAGCAGCCGAGCATGGCTCGGCTCTACAGATGGGCAGGCGCCGGGACTGGCCCGGCGCTACCGAAGACCTTACAGCACGCCGCGGCGGATCTGGTCGCGCTCGATGCTCTCGAACAGCGCGGTGAAGTTGCCTTCGCCGAAGCCTTCGTTGCCCTTGCGCTGGATGATCTCGAAGAAGATCGGGCCGATGCAGTTCTGGGTGAAGATCTGCAGCAGCTTGCGCTGATGGGTTTCCGGGTCGGCGTCGATCAGGATCTTGTTCTTCGCCAGGCGGGCAACGTCCTCACCATGGTTCGGCACGCGCTGGTCGATCACGTCGAAGTAGGTCTCCGGCGTGTCGAGGAAATCCACGCCCTGCGCGCGCATTGCTTCAACGGTCTCGTAGATGTTCTCGGTGAAGCAGGCGATGTGCTGGATGCCCTCACCCTTGTACGCGTCCAGGTACTCGTTGATCTGGCTTTTCGGGTCGGACGACTCGTTCAGCGGAATGCGCACGATGCCGTCCGGCGCGGTCATCGCCTTGGACACCAGGCCGGTCTTCAGGCCCTTGATGTCGAAGTAGCGGATCTCGCGGAAGTTGAACAGGCGCTCGTAGTAGTCCGACCACTGCTGCATGTTGCCGAAGTACAGGTTGTGGGTCAGGTGGTCGATGAAGGTCAGGCCGAAGCCCTTCGGGCGCAGCTCGGCGCCGGCGATCAGCTCGTAGTCGCCATCGAAGATGCTGCCGGCATCGCCGTAGCGATCCACCAGGTACAGCATGCAGTCGCCGATGCCCTTGATGACCGGGGCGTTGACCGCCTTGCTCTCCGGCTTGAAGGCGATGGCTTCAGCGCCATTGCCCAGCGCGGTCTGGTAGACCTCCGCACCCGGCTTCTTGAAGCGGATGGCGAAGCCGCAGGCGCACGGGCCGTGCTTCTCGGCGAAGTCGGCAGCGAACGAATCGGGGTCTTCATTGACCAGGAAGTTGACGTCGCCCTGGCGATAGACGGTAATCGGACGCTGCTTGTGCTTGAGCACCGCGCTGAAGCCCATCTTGCGGAAGTACTCGTGCAGCTCGGCACCACGGCCGGCCGGTGCGGCGAATTCGACGAACTCGAAGCCGTCGATGCCCATCGGGTTTTCGAAGGTGGTGACCTGCATGCCGGGGTTGGGATGCGAGGCGGACGGGACTGCGGTATTCATGGCGTGGCTCCGAATCGGTGCCGCATCGGCACAAACCAGGTGCGGGCGGGGTTGGACCCGGCGAGAATGCAGGGTACGGACCCAACACTTATAGTTACACTTGAAACCACCAGCAAGGTGCACCGCAACATGAGCCCCGCCGATCCCGCTTCCACCCGCCTGCGTGCCTCCCACGTCCTGCTCGACCTGGAACAGTTCCTGCCGTACCGGCTGAGCGTGCTGTCCAACCGGGTCAGCGGCAACATCGCCAAGCTGTACGGCGACCGCTATGGCCTTGCCATCCCGGAGTGGCGGGTGATCACCATCCTGGCGCTGTACCCCGGGTCGTCGGCCAGCGAGGTCTCCGACCGCACGGCGATGGACAAGGTGGCGGTCAGCCGCGCGGTGGCGCGCCTGCTGGAGCGCGGTTTCATCAAGCGTGAGACGCATGGCGATGACCGCCGTCGTTCGGTGCTGGCGCTGTCGGCGGCGGGGTTCGAGGTGTACGAGACGATCGCACCGATGGTGATCGAGATCACCCGCAAGCTGATGTCGGTGCTGAGCGAGGAAGAGGAGCAGGTGCTGGAGAAGCTGATCCTGCGTCTGGCCGGGGATGGCCTGGAGCGGATGGGCGAAGGGGTCTGACCCCTTCGGGGCGGCGCCCACCCCGCCGCTCTTGGTAGGTGTCGACCTTGGTCGACACATGGACCCACGCCAGGCATGGATTATGTCGCGGGCTGCGCTGTGAGGGATCCGGCGCGCTCCATCGATGACGTGCAACGCGCGGTGTTCATGGCCCGCCGACGAACGGTCTTTCAGCCGGATTCGACTCGACGTGTCGCGTTTACCACCTGATGTTTCGGCATCGGGCCGGTAGAGTCCTGATCGACAGAGCGGTTGTATCGAAATTCGCGCATCGAATGGCATTGCCTATTGGACTGCCGGTCCCATCGGCCCGAGGGTAGGCGCGCAGCGGAGCACCGCTGCCGGGGTTGAAAGCCCGTCCATCAAACGCGTAACGACGCTGCACCAATGGTGCCCATCTGACGGTGGGCGCCATTCTGCAGCCGGGTCTGCCTTATGGCGGGCGGTGCGTGGGGCCTGGTGCCCACCGTTTTCGCGTTTGAGCGGTCTTTCAACCACGCATCGCCTGCCGCCTTTCCGGCGGCCTCTCCCCGGAGCTTCGCCATGACACGTCCCAATCACCCCACCACCGAGCCCATCGACCGCGAAGCCGACCTGCAGCGCATCGATGAGGCGTTGGCCACGTTGGAAACCGTCACCCAGGCGTGGTTCGAATATCAGCGCCTGAAGGCCTGCCAGCCGGGTCTGCTGCTGTCGTTGAACCGGCTGCTCGACCTGACCAGTCTCGCCAAGGGCTATGCCAGTGCGCTGCGGGTGATAGCCGAACCCTGACCCTGCTGGAAGGCACCTCATGGATGACACACCGCCCCTCACCCTGCCGCATACCCACGACCTGCTGGCTGATATCCGGGAACTGATATCCACGGCCCGCGCCGGGATGGTCAGGACCGTCAATGCCGAACTGACGCTGCTGTACTGGCGCATAGGTCGTCGCATCCATGTCGATCAGATGGGAGGACGTCGGGCACGCTATGGAGAGGTCCTGTTCAAGCGCATCGCCAGGACACTGTCTGCCGAGTTCGGCGGTTCCTTCGGTGAAAAGAGCATGCGCAGGATGGTGCAGTTCTCCATCGCATTTGCCGACGAGCAGATTGTCGTATCGCTGCTACGACAATTGAGCTGGCCCCATTTCATCGCGCTGATCCCGCTGTCTGATCCGCTCAAGCGCGACTTCTACGCCCAGATGGCCAGCACGGAAGGCTGGAGTGTCCGCATGTTGCGCCAGCGCATCGACTCGATGCTGTACGAACGTACGGCACTTTCCAGCCAGCCCGAGCAGACCATTGCCAGTGAGCTGTCGGCGTTGCGCAGGAACCAGCAGCTCTCCCCGGGGCTGGTCCTGCGCGACCCGTACGTACTGGACTTTCTCGGGCTGAAGGAGTGCTGGGACGAGCAGGAACTGGAAGGCGCCATCCTGCGTGAAATGCAGGGATTCCTGCTTGAACTCGGGGCAGGCTTCAGTTTCGTCGCCCGCCAGAAACGCATCCAGATCGACGACGATGACTTCCATCTCGACCTGCTGTTCTACAACCGCCGTCTGCGCAGGCTGGTGGCCGTCGAACTGAAGATCGGTGACTTCAAGCCAGCGTACAAGGGCCAGATGGAGCTCTATCTGCGTTGGCTGGATCGTTATGAGCGGGAGGAAGGTGAAGAGGCACCGCTGGGCATCATCCTTTGCACAGGCAAGAAGGCAGGCCAGATCGAGTTGCTGGAGCTGGACCGCTCAGGCATCCATGTGGCGGAGTACCTGACATCCCTTCCCTCCCGGGAAGTCCTCAAGCAACGTCTGCAGGCCGCCACGGAGCGTGCGCGGCAACGCATGGAGTTCACTGCGGCAGAGATCGAGCGTTAGGGCGTCAACAGACCCACGCCACGCGCAGATGGCCCACGCACTCAGCTCAGATGCTTGCGCCGCGCATGGATCCACGGCACCGCCAGCGCGCCGATGGCCCCCCCGGCAAAGCCCAGCGAGGCGGCAACGGTGGCCGCTTCAACGGCCCCGGGCAATGCCAGCGCGGCAGTGACCAGCAGCAGCGACGGCAGGCCGACAAACGTTCCGAGGAAGAACGGCCAGCGCGGCGACCAGGTGTTGAGCTGCAGCAGACTGACCGGCTGCCACGCCTCGGACGCGGCATCTTCGGCGATCTTGGCGACCACTTTGCCCAGATCCACTTCCGGCAGCAGCTTGCCCGGACGCGCGGCGGCAATCGCTTCGGCCACGGTTTCAACGGGCGGGAAACTGCCCGGCCACGCCACCGGTGCGGGCACGCCATAGGCGGTCAGCAGCGGCACGCTCAGCCACGGCGCCACCAGCGGGCGCAGCCTGCGCCGGCCATGCACGCACCAGATCTGGGGCTGGCCGTGCGCGGTCACGCTGTACAGCGCCAGCTCGCTCGGTGGCGGGTAGCCCAGCATGGTCACACGTGCCGCCAGACTGTCCTGGTCCATCGCACGCAGGAAGCCGGGGCGGCTGCGCCCTTCCTGCATCCAGGCCAGGCCCAGCGCGCCGACCAGATAGGCCTCGGCGACATCCTTGCTGCCCGCGTTGGCGCGGTCATCGCTGGCCAGGTACCAGGCCAGTGACTTCGGTTCGGGTACATCGGCCAGGCCCCAGCGGCTGTCATCGCCCAGCACATGGCGCACCGGCAGGCGGGCCGGTGCGGTTTCACCACGCTCGCCGGGCTGCAGGAACGGCAGCACGCCCTGCACGAAACTGGACAGGTCGATCGCGCGCACGCCGTTGCCGTGCCATTCCGGCGGCAGCAGACCGGCCAGCTGTCCTTCGGCGGCCAGTCGATCCAGCCGCGCCTTCTGTTCCACCAGCTTCTGCACCGCGCCCTTCAGCACCACGTTGTCGGGCAAGGCGATCTGCGGCAACCGATGCCGCGGCGGCGCGAGTTCAAGGGCGGCTTCGCCGGTGCCGGCATCGTCCAGCAGGGCTTCCTGCGGTGGCAGGGTCACGCCGTCGCCTGCTCCGCCTTCGGCCAGTTCAGTGGCAGGTTCGTGCAGACGTTCGGCGTGGTCGCTGTGCATGGGCGTTCCGGTAGGTTGCATCGACGGGTCGTCGACTGAAGTCCTTGCCGGTAACGGCGTGCGCACGCTGAAGTTGAGATGTGGAGTCGGAGAGTGTGACGGCGCGCGCAGTAGATCCACGCCATGCGTGGATGGCCGGGCAGCGGAGAGGCTGCCGGGCAGGCCCGGTGCTACCGGTCAGGCGCCCACTGCTTGAGGAACGCCATCACGCGTGCGGTCTGCACGGTCTTGCCCTTGTGCATCGCTTCGCTGGGCTGTGGCGCCAGCAGCGTGCCGTCGGCATCGATCACCAGCAGGTGCGGGTGCTCGCCTTGCAGCGGCGGGAACTGGCCCAGGAAGGCCGCGTTCGGATTCTCGGCACTGTCGTTGACCTTCACCCACACGTAGTGGGCATCACGGAAGCGGCGCAGATCGCCATTGCCTTCCACGGCTTCATCCAGCGCATGGCAGGGCTCGCAGGCGGCGTTGCCCACTTCCAGGATGATCCGCTTGTTGCCGCGCTGGGCTTCGACCTTGGCCGTTTCCAGGTCGGCAACGGGATTGCGGGCCGGGTCGAACTGCGCGCCAAGCCCGGCGATGGCGGCGATATCGGCCGCCGCCGGGGTGTTGCCCGAGGCCACCGGTTCGCTGGGGTCAGCGACCGGTGGCTCGGTGGGGCGGGTATCGAGCGGCTGCGTAGGTTCAGGGGCCGCGGGAGGTTGAGGCTGCGAACAGGCGCCGATCAGCGCCGCACACACCACTGCCACCACTGCACCACCGAACGTTGTACGCATGCCCACTACCCTCTCATTACTTCACGCCGTGCATCAGCTTGTTGATCAGCGGCGCGACCAGGAACAGGACCACACCCGAACCGATCAAGGCCCAGAACCCGAAGGTATACCCCTTCAGTGCCGATTCGACCGTCATGCCGCCTTCACCACTGACCGCGCCGGCGAAGATGCCCGACAGGTTGTTGCCGATGCCGGTGGACAGGAACCAGCCACCCATGCCGAAGCCGACCAGGCGTACCGGGGCCAGCTTGGTCACCATCGACAGGCCGATCGGCGACAGGCACAGCTCACCGACCGACTGGATGACATAGACCATGAACAGGGTCCAGAACGGGATCTTGCCGTCCACGACCATGGTCGACAGGGCGAACATCAGCAGTGCGAAGGCCGCGCCGTTGAACAGCAGGCCGAGGCCGAACTTGCGCGGGATGGACGGATTGGCGCGGCCCAGGGCCACCCAGATCCAGGCGATGATCGGCGCCAGGGTGATGATCGCCACCGAGTTGACCGACTGGAACCATGCGGTCGGGAAGGTCCACTCACCCAGCTGGCGGTTGACGATGTTCTCGGCCAGGAAGGTGAAGGAGCTGCCGGCCTGTTCGAAGAACATCCAGAACATGACGTTGAAGGCGAAGATGATCAGCATGGCGATCACGCGGTCGCGCTGCACCTTGCCCTCGCGGATGCCTTCCACCAGCAGCAGCACGGCCAGGGCGGCAAACATCACGCCGAGGATCCAGGCCAGCGCGGTGGCGCCGGTGGCGAGCAGGAAGTAAGCCACCGGAATGGCGAACAGCGAACCGACCAGCACCATGATGATGCGGCCGAAACCTTCAGCACCAGCCGGCGGTGCACCGATGCCCTTCAGGCCGGCACGACCGATGTAGAACCACACCAGCGAGATCAGCATGCCCACGCCGGAGGCGATGAACACGACCTTGTACGACGGCATTTCCGAGGTACCGAAGACCTTGCGGGCCAGGTACTCGGTCAGCACCGGGGCGATCATCGCGCCGATGTTGATGCCCATGTAGAAGATGGTGAAGCCCGAGTCGCGGCGTTCGTCCTTCAGGCCGTACAGCTTGCCGACCATGGTCGAGATGTTGGGCTTGAACAGACCGTTGCCAACGATGATCGTGGCCAGGCCGAGCTTGAAGATGTGCTCCTGCGGCAGCGAGATCATGAACAGGCCGACAGCCATGATGATCGCGCCGGTCAGGATCGAGCGCTGGTAACCCAGTACCCGGTCGGCCACGTAGCCGCCGAAGATCGCGGCGGCATACACCAGCGCCAGGTAGGCGCCGTAGATGCGGCTGGCGTCGCCTTCACCGGCGGCGTTGCCGTTGTAGAACTGGGCAACGATGTACAGCACCAACGCCCAGCGGATGCCGTAGAACGCAAAGCGCTCCCAGAACTCGGTCATGAACAGCATCCACAACGGGCGCGGGTGGCCCATCGTGGTGTTGAAGTCCGGCAGCGCCGGCTCTGGGGTGTTCGCAGTGGCGTTTACGCTCATGCGGAATTCCTGGTTCGGTGGATGGAGGCACGTCCGATGTGCGGTGAAGCAACGCGCGAGGATCACCGACTTCTGGCGTTCACGTCAAATACACGCCGTTTGAGGCAGGTCGCAGCCTGCTCGCTGAACTTGCATCTGAAACGATCCAGCCAGCCGCAGGCGGCCAAGCTGAATGGGGATCAGGCCAGATCCGGCGGGGGCGCGACCTGCAGCGTGGTGCGCACCTGGAACAATTCGGGGAAGAAGGTCAGTTCCAGCGCCTTGGCCAGGAAGCCCACGCCGGATGAGCCGCCGGTGCCGCGCTTGAAGCCGATCACCCGCATCACCGTGCGCATGTGGCGGAATCGCCACAGCTGGAAGGCCGTTTCCAGGTCCACCAGGTCCTCGCACAGCGCGTACTCGCGCCAGTAGCGGTCGGTGTCCTGGTAGATGCGTTCGAAGACCGGCTGTAGTGCGTCATCGGCCACATGCGGCTGGGTCCAGTCGTGCGCCTCGTACACCGCCGGCACGGCATGACCGAAGCGGGCCAGGTACTTCAGGAACTCCTCGTACAGGCTCGGCGCCTCCAGCACGGTGCGCAGCTGCGCCTGCCCGGCCGTGTCGTGCTCGAACACCTGCAGCATCTGCGCGTTCTTGTTGCCCAGCAGGAATTCGATGTAGCGGTACTGCAGCGACTGGAAGCCCGAGGACGGGCCCAGTACGTCGCGGAAACCCATGTACTCGGACGGGGTCAGCGTTTCCAGCACCGACCACTGCTCGGTCAGCTGGCGCAGCACCTGCTTGCTGCGCGCCAGCACCTTGCGGCACTGCCAGACCTCATCGCGCTGCAGGAAGCCGATTGCCGCACCCAGCTCGTGGCCCAACAACTTCAGCCACAGCTCGGAGGTCTGGTGCTGGATGATGAAGAGCATCTCGTCGTGATGCGGCGGATTGGACAGCGGCTGCTGCGCGCTGAGCAGCTGGTCCAGCCGCAGGTAGCCGCCGTAGGTCAGCCGCCCCTGCAGGTCGGTGTGGATACCGGCTTCGAGATCGCGTTGGTTGTTGTCGACGGACATGGGCGGGACCAGATCGGGGGCGGCAAGGGTAGCGCGTTGCTGCCGCGCTGGCAGCCGCGATGACCGTACCGGGGCGTGCGGCGCGGCTGTGGAACGGCCGTTGCGCGTGGAACCGTTTGCGCCGTTCTACTGGCGCTCAGCCCAGGGGCATTTGTGATGCTTTGCAGCAATGGCTGAATACGTTGAAGTTATTGGCATCAAGCGCCCGGAAGGGGGTACAAAGGACGGTAGGCCGTGCTGCGCCGCAGGAGAGCTTTTTCGTACGCATTCCTTAACATGGCGATTCATATCATTTGTAACTTCTCTGTCGAAGGTGCAGTACGCAATGACGGTTGCCGCTGAGTTCAAGATCGAATACCTGCAGTATCTGGACACGGACGGCACGCTCGTCCGCGATGACCTGCCCGAGGCCCTGCGCGACCCGCGCGCGTTGCTGCCGATGTTCAAGCAGATGCTGTTCGTGCGCGTGTTCGACGGCAAGTCGATCGCGCTGCAGCGCACCGGCAAGCTGGGCACCTATGCGGCCTGCCTCGGCCACGAAGCCGCGCATGTGGGCATCGGCGCGTCGATGCAGAAGGACGACGTGTTCGCACCGTCCTACCGCGAGTACGGCGCCATGTTCATGCGTGGCGTGCGCCCGCACGACGTGCTGATGTACTGGGGCGGCGACGAGCGCGGCAACGACTACGGCGGCAATGCGGCCAAGGACTTCCCGTTCTGCGTGCCGATCTCCACCCAGTGCCTGCACGCTGCAGGCGCTGCGTTGAAGTTCAAGCTCAACAAGGAACAGCAGATCGCGGTGGCCGTGTGCGGCGACGGCGGCAGTTCCAAGACCGACTTCTACGCCGCACTGAATTCGGCCGGTGCCTACAAGCTGCCGCTGATCCTGTGCATCGTCAACAACGGCTGGGCCATCTCGGTCCCGCGTTCGGCCCAGACCGGTGCCGAGACGCTGGCACAGAAGGGTCTGGCCGGCGGCCTGCACTGCCTGCAGGTGGACGGCAACGATCTGATCGCGGTGATGGCCGCCATGCTGCAGGCGCGCGAACGTGCGCTGGCCGGCGACGGTGGCACCGTGCTGGAACTGATGACCTATCGCCTGTCCGACCACACCACCGCCGATGACGCGCGCCGCTACCGCGACGACGCCGAAGTGAAGGACGCCTGGCAGCGCGAGCCGATGCTGCGCCTGCGCAAGTACCTGACCAACGCCGGCGTGTGGAGCGAGGAAGAAGAAGCGGCCTGGACCGCCGAGTGCGGCAAGCGCGTGGACGAGGAAGTGAACCTGTACCTCAACACGCCGGTGCAGCCGGTCGAGGCGATGTTCGATTTCCTCTATGCCGATCCGCCGCAGGACCTGCTGGCCCAGCGTGCCCAGGCGATCGCCCTGGAGCAGCGCCATGGATGAGATCAAGAACGGCGCGTCCAGCGCGCATACCAACGCCGCCGACAGCGCTGCCGTCGCGCGCGGAGAACAGAACATGACCGACACCCCGATCACCCTCATCGAAGCCATCACCCAGGCGCTGGCCTGGGAGCTGGAGCACGACAAGTCGGTGCTGGTGCTGGGCGAAGACGTGGGCGTCAACGGCGGCGTGTTCCGCGCCACCGCCGGCCTGCAGCAGCGCTTCGGCGCCGACCGCATCCTCGACACCCCGCTGGATGAAACCACCATCGCCGGCCTCACCATCGGCCTGGCCGCACAGGGCATGAAGCCGGTGGCCGAAGCCCAGTTCGACGGCTTCATGTACCCGATGGTCGACCACATCATCTGCCACGCCGCGCGCCTGCGTTACCGCACGCGTGGCCGCCTGCACTGCCCGATGGTGCTGCGCGTGCCGTGGGGTGGTGGCATCCGTGCGCCGGAACACCACAGCGAAGCCAACGAAGCGATCTTCACCAACGTGCCGGGCCTGCGCGTGGTGCTGCCGTCCTCGCCGCAACGCGCCTATGGCCTGCTGCTGGCCGCGATCCGCGAGCCGGATCCGGTGATCTACATGGAGCCCAAGCGCATCTATCGCCAGTACAAGGAAGTGGTCGTCAACGACGGCGAAGCCTTGCCGCTGGACGTGTGCTTCGTGCTGCGCGATGGCACCGACGTGACCCTGGTGACCTGGGGTGCGCAGGTGAAGGAGGCGCTGGAAGCGGCTGACAAGCTGGCCGGCGAAGGCATCAGTGCCGAAGTCATCGACGTGGCCACGCTGCGCCCGCTGGATTTCGCCACCATCGCCGAGTCGGTGGCCAAGACCGGCCGCTGCGTGATCGTGCAGGAGGCGCCGAAGACCGCGGGCTTCGGCGCGGAAATCGCCGCACGCCTGGCCGAGGAATCGCTGTACGACCTGCTGGCTCCGGTCGAGCGCGTTACCGGCTACGACACCCACATTCCGCTGTTCCGCCTGGAGATGAAATATCTACCGAGCGTGGAGCGGATCGTGGCGGCGGCCAAGCGCGCGGTGGCGGCAGGCTGACATGCGGGCCCGCCTTCTCGGGGCTTACCGCAGCCAGTATCCCAACCCGCTCCGGTTCCGCACCGGCCAGATCGTCGAAGTAGGCGTACGTGACGAGGAATGGCCGGCGTTTGCCTGGGTGCGCACCAGTGATGGGCGCGCCGGATGGGCACCGGTAGCGTGGTTGCAGCTGTTGGACGATGGTCGCGCAGAAGCCCTGCGCGACTATGACGCCCGCGAGCTGGATGTGGAGAACGGCGAGATGGTCAAGCTTCATCACGAACACGGCGGGTGGTGGTGGTCCGAGCGCGCCAATGGCGCGACGGGCTGGTTGCCTGCCCGCGAACTGGAACTGCTGGAAGAGAACTGCAAATGAGCCAGACCAAGAACTTCAACCTGCCCGACCTGGGCGAAGGCCTGCCGGACGCGACCATCGTCGAGTGGTTCGTCAAGGAAGGCGATGTGATCAAGCTGGACGAGCCGCTGGTCTCGATGGAGACCGCCAAGGCCGTCGTCGAAGTGCCCTCGCCGTTCTCCGGCACGGTGCTGAAGCTGTCCGGCGCTGCCGGCGACATCATCCCGACCGGCGCGGTGCTGGCCAGCTTCGCGCTGGACCCGAACCTGCCGCAGCGCGCTGACGGCCAGGACACCGGCCACAGCCACGGCCATGCCGCTCCGGCGGCTCCGGCCGCACCGACGCCGCCGCCGCTGCCGACCGCAGCCGCGCCGGTAGCTGCTGAGGAAGCCAAGCCGGCCGCCGCCGAGCGTGATGACGCCGGCACCGTGGTCGGCGCGATGCAGAGCTCCAACGCGGTGCATGCCGAACAGGCGCTGGCCGTTGGCGGCGTCAAGGCCGTGCCGGCCGTGCGTGCCACCGCGCGCAAGCTGGGCGTGGACCTGAGCCGCGTACGTGCCACCGGCGCCGATGGCGCGGTGACCATGGCCGACGTCAAGCAGGCTGCCGCCGACGGCAGCGCGAAGATCGGCGCCGCACCGGCAGTGGTTGCTGCACCGGCTGCTGCCGCACCGGCTCCGGCGCAGGTGGCCGCGCCGGTACAGTCCGACGCACGCACCCCGCTGTCTGCCGCTGGCAAGCCGATGCGCACCCAGCCGCCGGGCGTGGTCGCCAAGGGCCAGCCGGAACCGCTGAAGGGCGTGCGCCGCAACATGGCCCGCGTCATGGCCGATGCACACAGCAAGGTCGTGCCGACCACGCTGAACGACGACGCCGACATCCACGCCTGGCTGCCGGGCAACGACGTCACCGCGCGCCTGGTGCGCTCGATCGTGGTCGCCGCGCAGAAGGTGCCGGCGATGAACGCTTGGTTCGACGGTGAAGCGCTGACCCGCACCCTGCATGCGCAGGTGGACATCGGCATCGCCGTTGATACCGACGACGGCCTGTTCGTGCCGGCGCTGCGCAATGCCGACATGCTGGATGCCCGCGGCATCCGCGAAGGCGTGAACCGTCTGCGCGAGCAGGTGGAAGCGCGTTCGATCGCGGCCTCGGAACTGAGCGGCTACACCATCTCGCTGTCCAACTTCGGCATGTTCGCCGGCCGCTACGCGACCCCGGTCGTGGTGCCGCCGTGCGTGGCCATCGTCGGTGCCGGCCGTGCCCGCCACCAGATGACCCCGGTGATGGGCGGCGTGGAAGCGCACAAGGTGATCCCGTTGTCGGTGACGTTCGACCACCGTGCCGCCACCGGCGGTGAAGCGGCCCGCTTCCTGCGCGCGATGATGGACGATCTGGCGCTGGCCAGCTGATCCGGTAGGTGCCAACCTTGGTTGGCACATGAACTGGAAAAACGCCGGGCACTGCCCGGCGTTTTTTGTGCGTCTTCATCCACGCATGGCGTGGATCTACTTTGCGCTGATCAATCGCGCGCGATCATACCCTCGGCGCGGCTATAGACACGCAGGCGGTGGCCATCGGGATCGACGCCGACGAAGGTGTGGCCAAATTCCAGCGCCACCGGTGCCTGGGTGATCTGCACACCGAGTGCGCGCCAGGCATCGTGCAACTGCTGCACCTCATCAGGATTGGCCACCACCATCGCCAGTTCGGCTGCGCCCGCTTCGGCGCTCACCGGCGGCTGCACGTCATCGCGTTGCCACAGGCCCAGCGCGGCGCCATCGCCAAGCAGGAACAGGGCGAAGCCGGGCGACTGCTCGACCGGCGGTTTGCCGAGGATGCCGCTGTAGAACGTGGCGCTGGCGGCGACGTCGTGCACGTACTGCAGCAGGGTGCTGGGCTTGAACATGGGGAACCTCCGTTGTTGGGAGCATTCATGGTGATACGGCCCTGCTGACAGATCCTGTCAGTAGCGTCGAGCCTGCTCGCGCTCTGGCTCTGGTAGATGTCGAGCTTGCTCGACTGCTGTTGCTCCCGCTTTGGTAGATGTCGAGCTTGCTCGACTGCTGTTGCTCCCGCTTTGGTAGATGTCGAGCTTGCTCGACTGCTCTCCGCGAACAGCAAGAGCAGTCGAGCAAGCTCGACATCTACCAAGAGCAAAGAGCAAAGAGCAAAAGCGTCGAGCAAGCTCGACCTCTACCAAAGCGGGTACGTCACGAACGGTCCAGCCAATCCGGGGCGATGCCCTGCGCCTTCTGCCAGCGACGCAGCAAGGTGGCACGCGGCACCAGGTAGCACTCTTCCAACGCACGCACATGGCGGATGCGATCCAGGCGGAAATGGCGGAAGTCCTCGCGACCCTCACACCACGCCGCCAGCATCGGCACTTCATCGAAGTACCCCAGTGCGAACGGCCAGACCACGCGCTCGGTACGCCGTCCCTGTGCATCCTCATACGCGAACTGCAGCCGCTGCTGCGTGCCTACCGCTTCGCGCACGGCCTGCAGGCGCGCCGGAGGCACCTTCGCCGCCGTACGCGAAGGACCCACCCGCAGGCCGCTGTCACGCAGTGCTTCGCGGCGTGCTGCTGGCAGCACATGGGCGATGCGCGCCAACGCATCACGCGCGGCCTCGGCCAGCGCTGGCTCGGTGCGTGCCGCCACCCAGCGCAGGCCCAGCACCAGCGCGTCGATCTCGGCCGGTGGCAAGGTCAGTGGCGGCAGCACGTCGCCCGGTTCCAGCTGGTAGCCGACACCGGCTTCCCCACGCAGGTCGGCGCCCTGCTCGCGCAGCGTTTCGATATCGCGGTACAGCGTGCGCAGGCTGATGCCCAGCTCGTCCGCCAGTGCCTGCCCGGCGACGGGCCGGCGGTGGCGGCGCAGCACCTGCAGCAGCTGGGTCAGACGCAGCGCGCGCGACATCAGTCCACCAGGTCTTTCGAAGCCACCACGTGCTCGCCCGGTGCCGGCGCCAGTGCCGCGTTCACCAGCGCCCGCGCGATACGCGTGGCCGGATTGATGCGCCACGCACGCGGCAACACCGGCCGCAATGCACCCAGCACCTGCAGGGCGAACTGTTCGCCACGGCGCGCCTGAGGGCGGTGGCCGCCGATCAGGCCCGGCCGGACCAGGCTCAGTGAAGCAAAGCCCAGCGCGCGCAGGTCGCGCTCCAGCTCGCCTTTTACCCGGCTGTAGAAGATGGCCGAACCCGGATTGGCCCCCGCTGCCGAATTCAGTACGAAGGCACGGGCACCCTGGGTCCTGGCCAGGCGGGCGAAGGCAAGCGGGTAGTCGTGGTCGATCCGGTAGAAAGCCTCGCGGCTTCCCGCCTGGGCCATCGTGCTACCCAGCGCGCATACCACCGCATCCACCGGTGCCCAGCCGGGCGCATCCGGCAGCTGATCGAAGTCCAGCACCGGGGCGTGCAGTTTCGGGTCGCGCAGGTCCAGCGGCCGCCGGGTCGGGGCCACCACAGCGCGGCAGCGCGGGTCGTCCAGCAGCATCGGCAGGGCCAGCCCGCCCACCAGTCCGGTCGCCCCCAGCAACATCACACGCATACCCACCTCCACTGCGGCATCCTGTCGCCCATCCTATCGGTTCAAGCCACCGCCAGTTGCGCCGATATGCTCTGACCAGCCCCCTGCCACCCCAGGATTCGTTCCATGACGGACCAGCC
>NZ_WKEE01000036.1:0-51522 GCF_021605635.1 Stenotrophomonas sp. PA-6-5C | reverse complement strand
ATCCCAACGAACGTCGGACAATGGAGGCCTTGGCGGCCCGCCACGCCGCCCCTCCCGCTTTCCGCTGCAAGGAACTCCCCCATGGCCGCCCGCAAGTCCACCTCCCCCCTGATCGAAGTCACCGCCCGTCGTGGCCAGCCGCTGGGCATGTCCCCGGCCGTGTTCCTGCGCGACTTCTGGCAGAAACGCCCGCTGTTGATCCGCAACGCCTTCCCCGACTTCCAGACCCCGGTACAGCCGGAAGACCTGGCCGGCCTGGCCTGCGAAGAGGGCGTGCTGGCCCGCCTGATCGAGCACGACAAGGCCCAGGACAGCTGGCGCGTGCGCAGCGGCCCGTTCCAGGAAGACATCTTCCCCGCCCTGCCCGACCACGACTGGACCCTGCTGGTGCAGGACGTGGACAAGTGGGACAAGGACGTGCGCGCCCTGATCGAACACTTCAGCTTCCTGCCGCGCTGGCGCATGGACGATGTGATGATCAGCTTCGCCGCTACCGGTGGCTCGGTCGGCGCCCATGTCGACCAGTACGACGTGTTCCTGCTGCAGGCCCACGGCCACCGCCGCTGGCAGATCGATGCCAGCGAATCGATCAAGGGCAAGCGCCCGCCGCTGGGCTTCCGTCCCGACGTGGAGCTGAAGCTGCTGGAAGTGTTCAAGCCGACCCACGACTGGGTGCTGGCGCCGGGCGACATGCTGTACCTGCCGCCGAACGTGCCGCATCACGGCGTCGCCGAAGACCCCTGCCTGACCTTCTCGTTCGGCATGCGCGCACCGTCCTCGGCCGAGCTGATCAGTGATTATCTGGACACGTTGATCGCCGATGCCGACGAAAACATCCGCTACCAGGATGCCGACCTGAAGGCACCGGCCGACCCGAACGAAATCGACACCGTGGCAATGGCGCGGGTGATCACCGCCCTCAACGCCATCCGCATGAACGATCCGGACAAGCTGGGTGACTGGTTCGGCCGCTTCATCACCACCTACCGCGCTGCCGGCGAGGTGATGGCCCACCAGGCCGCGCCGCCGCAGGAAGAAGTGATCGAAGCCCTGCAGTCTGGCCTGCTGCTGCAGCGTCACCCGTGGGCGCGCCTGGCCTGGCGCCGGGCCAAGCGCGGCGCCAGCCTGTATGTCAGCGGCCAGGATTTCGCCCTGCCGATCAAGGACGCGCAGCGCCTGGCAGGTGCCGAGCAGCTCGACGCTGCCGCCTACCGCGGCCTGTCCGACAAGGGCCGCGCAGTACTCCAGCAACTGCTGGTCGGCGGCGTGTTCCAGCTGATCGATCCGAACGAGGTGTATGCCGACGAGGAGGAAGCGGTGCTGGGTGAGGTGATCGAGGGCCGTGAGCAGGTCGAGGTCATCGACGCTGACGCCATGTCCGATGATGTCCATCTGGTGACCGTGCACGACGACGGCATTGAAGTGATCGTCAACTTCGATGACCACGACGAAGACGACAGCACCCCAAGTCGCGGCTGAACCATGAGTCCGCTCCGGGTCCAGCAGGTGCGCCATGCCGAGGCCCACGTCGCCATCCACGACGTGCGCCAGCGGGTGTTCGTGCAGGAACAGGGTATCGATGCCGCCCTGGAGCGCGATGCCCTGGACCCGGTCTGCGCCCACGTGCTGGCGCTGGATGCCCACGGGCAACCGGTCGGCACCGGGCGGCTGGCGCCGGATGGTCGCATCGGCCGCATGGCGGTGCTGCCTGCGTATCGCGGTCACGGCGTCGGTGAGGCCCTGCTTGAGGCGTTGGTACAGGCCGGGCACCAGCTCGGCCTGGCCGAACTGCACCTGCATGCGCAGCTGCCGGCGCGCGACTTCTACGCCCGCCAGGGCTTCCTGCCGGAAGGCCCGGAATTCGAAGAAGCCGGCATCGGCCACCAACAGATGCGGCGCCGGCTGCAAGCCGTTTCCGCCATCGACAGCCGCGCTGAAGCGCTGGCGATCACCACGGCGATCATCCACCGCGCACGCCGCCGGCTGTGGCTGCACAGCCGGCAGCTGGACCCCGGCCTGCTGGATGCGCCACCGGTACAGGCGGCCCTGCGCCGCTTCGTCACCGCCCGCCACGACAAGCAGCTGCGGGTGATCGTGCATGACGCAGCGGCTATCGCCAGCGCCGGTGCGCCGCTGCTGGCGCTGTTCCAGCGCCTGCCCAGTGTGATCCAGTTCCGCGAGGTGGCCGATCCGATCGATCGCGCCCTGGCCTCGGCCTGCCTGCTCAACGATGCAGGCGACTTCTACTTTCGTCTCATCGGTCATCGCCTCGACGGCGAATCCGCAATCGCGCTACCGGCACGTTCGCAGCCGTTCGAGCAGCAATTGCAGCGTGTCTGGGACCGTTCGCGCGAATGCAGCGAATTGCGCGCACTCGGCATCTGACCGCGACCGGTGCGCTCAACCTGTCTGGGACCGACACCGGGGGACGCCCGATGCCCTCCTCGCTGCCCCTTCGTGTCCGGATGGGGGTACAATTTGGCCGTTTGAACGCGCCCGTGCATGGCTATTCATCTTCGTGCCGGGTCCTTCTGAAGCCATACCCCACAAAGCGAATCAGCACCCTCCATCGTGGACAATCAACTGAAGCAGTTTGCGCAATCTTCGCAACTCGCCGGCGGCAACGCCTCCTATGTCGAGGACCTGTACGAGCAGTACCTGGTCTCCCCGGATAGTGTCGATCCCAAATGGAAAACCTACTTCGACGGCTTCAAGGGCCGCGAAGCAGGCGACATTCCGCACTCGGCCGTCATTTCCCACATCGCGGACGCGGCCAAGGATGCGCTGAAAGCAGGCACCGGCACCGGTGCAGGCGATGAGCGCGAGCGCAATGTCGGTCGCCTGATCACCGCCTACCGTTCGCGTGGTCATCTGGACGCCCGCCTGGACCCGCTGGGCCTGGCCGCTCCGGTCAACACCCCGGACCTGGGCCTGCCCTTCCACAACCTGTCCGATGCTGACCTCAACAGCGAGTTCAGCACCGGCGGCGTGGGCGGTCAGCCGCGCATGAAGCTGCGTGACCTGCTGGCGCGCCTGAAGGCGACCTACACCGGTTCGATCGGTGCGGAGTTCATGCACATCTCCGAGGTCGAGCAGCGCCAGTGGATCTACAAGAAGCTGGAACTGGCCGGTGGCAACTACCAGCTGGACGCTGACACCCAGCGCCGTACGCTGGAGCGCCTGACCGCCGCCGAAGGCCTCGAGCGCTACCTGCACACCAAGTACGTCGGCCAGAAGCGCTTCTCGCTGGAAGGCGGCGACTCGCTGATCCCGATGATGGACACCATCATCCGCAGCGCCGGCAAGGATGGCGTCAAGGACGTGGTGGTGGGCATGGCCCACCGTGGCCGCCTGAACGTGCTGGTCAACACCCTCGGCAAGAACCCGCGCAAGCTGTTCGACGAATTCGAAGGCAAGTTCGAGCACGACGAGCACGCCTCGGCCGGCGACGTGAAGTACCACATGGGCTTCTCCGCCGACGTGGCTACCGAGGGTGGCCCGGTCCACCTGGCACTGGCGTTCAACCCGTCGCACCTGGAAATCGCCGACCCGGTGGTTGCCGGTTCCGTGCGTTCGCGCCAGGAACGCCGCAAGGACACCGCGCGCAAGCAGGTCATGCCGATCCTGATCCACGGCGACGCCGCCTTCTCCGGCCAGGGCGTGGTCATGGAGCTGTTCCAGATGTCGCAGGCCCGCGGCTTCGCCGTTGGCGGCACCGTGCACATCGTAGTCAACAACCAGGTCGGCTTCACCACCTCCAATCCGCTGGATACGCGCTCCACGCGCTATGCCACCGACGTGGCGAAGATGATCGCCGCACCGGTGCTGCACGTGAACGGCGATGATCCGGAAGCGGTGGTCTTCGCCGCGCAGCTGGCCTTCGAGTTCCGCCAGAAGTTCGCCAAGGACGTGGTCATCGACCTGATGTGCTACCGCCGCTGGGGCCACAACGAGGCCGACGAGCCGGCGATCACCCAGCCGCTGATGTACCAGGTGATCCGCAAGCACGCCACCACCCGCGAAATGTATGCCGAGCAGCTGGAAAAGGCGGGCGTGATCGCCGCCGGTGCCGGCAAGGCGATGGTCGATGCGTACCGCGAGAAGCTCGATGCCGGTGAAGTGACCACCGAGCTGGCCAAGGTCGAAAAGACCCCGCCGACCAGCCCGCTGTTCGTTGATTGGCCCAAGCTGCTGGAAGGCAAGCTGTCCGACCCGGTGTCGACGAAGGTCGACAAGGACAAGCTGGTCGCGCTGGCCAAGCTGATCAACACCGTCCCCGAAGAAGTGCAGCTGCACTCGCGCGTGTCCAAGGTGTACGACGACCGCCGCAGGATGGCTGCCGGCGAGATCCCGGGCGACTGGGGCTTTGCCGAGAACCTGGCCTACGCCACCCTGCTGGATGAAGGCAGTGCGCTGCGCCTGGTCGGCCAGGACGTCGGCCGCGGTACGTTCACCCACCGCCACGCGATCCTGCACGACCAGAAGACCGACAACTACTACCTGCCGCTGCGGCAGCTGGTGGATTCGCCGGAGAAGGCCACCGTCATCGATTCGCTGCTCAGCGAAGAAGCCGTGATGGCCTACGAGTACGGTTTCTCGACCACCGATCCGAACACCCTGTGCATCTGGGAAGGCCAGTTCGGCGACTTCGCCAACGGCGCCCAGGTGGTGATCGATCAGTTCATCGCCGCCGGCGAAGCAAAGTGGGGCCGTATTTCCGGCCTGACCCTGCTGCTGCCGCATGGCTATGAAGGTCAGGGCCCGGAACACAGCTCGGCGCGCCTGGAGCGCTTCCTGCAGCTGTGCGCGCTGGAGAACATGCTGGTGGTGGTGCCGTCGACCCCGGCGCAGGCCTTCCACATGCTGCGTCGCCAGCAGCACCTGACCACCCGCAAGCCGCTGGTGGTGATGTCGCCCAAGTCGCTGCTGCGCCACAAGCTGGCCGTGTCGACCCTGGACGAGCTGGCCAATGGCGAGTTCCAGCACCTGATCGGCGATGCCAATGCAGATGCCAAGAAGGTCAAGCGCGTGGTGCTGTGCTCGGGCAAGGTCTACTACGACCTGCTGGAAGACCAGACCAAGCGTGGCCAGGACGACGTGGCGATCATCCGCGTGGAGCAGCTGTATCCGTTCCCGCGTGCGCTGCTGGCTGCCGAACTGAAGAAGTACGGCAAGGCCACCGACGTGGTGTGGACGCAGGAAGAACCGCAGAACCAGGGGGCGTGGTACCAGATCCGCCACCACCTGCAGTTCTGCCTGGCCGATGGCCAGAGCCTGCACTACGCCGGTCGCGCACGTTCGGCTTCGCCGGCTGCCGGTCACATGGCTGACCACGTCCGCGAACAGCAGCAGCTGGTCGCCGATGCACTGGTCAACCCGTTCAACGACTCGTTCGCTGAATAACTCTCCCCCTATTTAGAAGACAAACCAGGAAGCTCCCGCATGGCCACCGAAGTCAAAGCCCCGGTACTGCCCGAATCCGTCGCCGACGGCACCATCGCCACCTGGCACAAGAAGGTGGGCGACGCCGTCAAGCGCGACGAAAACCTGCTTGACCTGGAAACCGACAAGGTCGTCCTGGAAGTGCCGTCGCCGGTCGATGGCGTGATCAAGGAAATCAAGTTCAAGGAAGGCGATACCGTCACTTCCAGCCAGGTCGTGGCGATCATCGAAGAAGGCGCCGTGGCCGCTGCCCCGGCTCCGGCTGCCGAAGAGAAGAAGGCTGAGGCCGCTCCGGCCGCAGCTGCTCCGGCCGCCGCCGCTGCTCCGGCCCCGGCTGCCAAGTCGGCTGCCGATGCACTGCCGCCGGGCGCCCGTTTCAGCGCCATCACCGAAGGCGTGAATCCGGCCGACGTCGACGGCACCGGCCGTCGTGGCGCCGTCACCAAGGAAGACATCGTCAACTTCGCCCGCAACGGCGGCGCCGGCAAGGCCGGTGGTGCACGTCCGGAAGAACGCGTGCCGATGACCCGCATCCGCAAGCGCATCGCCGAGCGCCTGATGGAGTCGAAGAACTCCACCGCGATGCTGACCACCTTCAACGAAGTCGACCTGTCCAAGGTCTCGGCGGCGCGCAAGGAACTGCAGGACGAGTTCGTCAAGGCACACGGCATCAAGCTCGGCTTCATGAGCTTCTTCGTGAAGGCCGCCGCCAACGCGCTGCAGCGCTTCCCGCTGGTCAATGCCTCGATCGACGGCGAAGACATCATCTACCACGGCTACTCGGACATCTCGATCGCCGTGTCGACCGAGAAGGGCCTGGTCACGCCGGTGCTGCGCAACGTCGAGCGCATGTCGTTCGCCGACATCGAAAAGACCATCGCCGACTACGCCAAGAAGGCCCGTGACGGCAAGCTGAGCCTGGAAGAACTGCAGGGCGGCACCTTCACCGTGACCAACGGCGGCACCTTCGGTTCGCTGCTGTCGACCCCGATCATCAACCCGCCGCAGAGCGCCATCCTCGGCATGCATGCCATCAAGGAGCGCCCGATCGCCCAGAACGGCCAGGTCGTGATCGCGCCGATGATGTACCTGGCGCTGTCCTACGATCACCGCATCATCGACGGCAAGGACTCGGTGCAGTTCCTGGTAGACATCAAGAACCAGCTGGAAAACCCGGGCCGCATGCTGTTCGGCCTGTAAGAGACCTCCCGCCCCTCCGCGCCTGCGCGGAGGGGTTCTGGTAATGCAACAAGGACTATTTCAATGGCTGAACAATTCGACGTCGTCGTCATCGGTGCCGGCCCGGCCGGTTACCACGCTGCCATCCGCGCGGCCCAGCTTGGCCTGAAGACCGCCTGCATCGACGCAGCGCTGGGCAAGGACGGCAAGCCGGCCTTGGGTGGCACCTGCCTGCGCGTGGGCTGCATCCCGTCCAAGGCGCTGCTGGATTCCTCGCGCCAGTTCTGGAACATGGGCCACATCTTTGGCGACCACGGCATCAGCTTCAAGGATGCCAAGATGGACGTCGAGGCCATGGTTGGCCGCAAGGACAAGATCGTCAAGCAGTTCACCGGCGGCATCGCCATGCTGTTCAAGGCCAACAAGGTCGCCGCCTATTACGGCTTCGGCGAACTGCAGCCGGGCAACGTGGTCAAGGTCACCCAGCATGACGGTTCGGTCGTCGAGCTGAAGGGCACCAACGTCATCATCGCCGCCGGTTCGGACTCGATCGAACTGCCGTTCGCCAAGTTCGACGGCGAGACCATCGTCGACAACGTCGGCGGCCTGGACTTCACCGAAGTGCCGGCGCGCCTGGCCGTGATCGGCGCCGGCGTGATCGGTCTGGAACTGGGCAGCGTGTGGAAGCGCCTGGGTTCGGAAGTGACCATCCTGGAAGCGCTGCCGGACTTCCTGGCGGCGGCTGATACCGAAGTGGCCAAGACCGCCGCCAAGGAATTCAAGAAGCAGGGCCTGGACATCCGCCTGGGTGCCAAGGTCTCCAAGGCCGAGGTGACCGGCAAGGGCAAGAAGAAGGAAGTCGCCCTGACCTACACCGACGCCGAAGGCGAGAAGTCGCTGGTGGTGGACAAGCTGCTGGTGGCCGTCGGCCGTCGCGCCGCCACCAAGGGCCTGCTGGCCGAAGGTACCGGCGTCAAGATCAACGAGCGTGGCCAGATCGAAGTCGACGCGCACTGCCACACCGGCGTCAATGGCGTCTGGGCGGTGGGTGACTGCGTGCGCGGCCCGATGCTGGCGCACAAGGGCTTCGAGGAAGGCATCGCGGTTGCCGAACTGATCGCCGGCCTGCCGGGCCACGTCAACTTCGACACCATTCCGTGGGTCATCTACACCGAGCCGGAGCTGGCCTGGGTCGGCAAGACCGAGCAGCAGCTGAAGGCCGAGGGCATTCCGTACAAGGCCGGCAGCTTCCCGTTCGCCGCCAACGGCCGTGCCGTGGCGATGATCGAGCCGGCAGGCTTCGTGAAGGTTCTGGCCCACGCCGAAACCGATCGCATCCTGGGCATGCACCTGGTCGGCGCCAACGTGTCCGAGCTGGTGCACGAAGGCGTGCTGACCATGGAGTTCAGCGGTTCGGCCGACGACCTGGCGCGCATCTGCCACGCCCACCCGTCGCTGTCGGAAGTGGTGCACGACGCGGCAATGGCCGTGAGCAAGCGCGCGATCCACAAGGCGAACTGATCCATCTGATGGTGCCGGCCGCTGGCCGGCATCCCCGGATGCTGAAAACCCCGCCTCGGCGGGGTTTTTTGTTGCACGTTGACTGCAGAACAAGGGCGGAGCCCCTTGGCATCCGGCGCGCGGCAGGCAAGCGGTGTCACCCTCACCCTCACACGGGCGTCGACCTCCAGTGCGGTAGGCTCACCCCTGAGGTCGCGTTGCATCGCCAAGCCACGGATGCGCGACAGGTGGTGCTCCCGCACCTGCTCGTGGGGCTGCTCAGACAGTGGAGATCTCCATGGAAAACGAACGAATCGAGACTCGCGGCGAAGATGGCCGAAGAGTCTTGGTGTTCAAGTTCTGGCCGCACTTCGACGCAACGATTCTTCCCGGCACAAGCCTGGTCGAAGGCCTGCCGAGGTATGCGCTGGCAAATGGCAACTCCGTAACCTTCAACGGCGTGGATTTCGAAATCGCCGCGACCGGCGAAGAGCTGGTCCGGTCGTTGGCCATCAGGCGACCGCCATCGGGCTGATTCATCTGATGCTGCTTGACCGAAGATCGGCCTCCTGCTTCAACGCTGCTGCGGGGTCCGTTTCCGATCCGTGGCGTCCAGCTCTGGCGGATCGTCACAGATCCGGTGCTGGGCGATCACCTCACCCACCTTCCATTCCTTCACCACCCTGCAGCGTTCCTTCCCCGCATCCTTGTCGGTCGTTTTGACTTCCGCCTTGCCGGCAGGGTGCTGACGCTCAAGGTAGGCCGACGGCGGTTGCTTGGCCCAGGCCGGCGCCGCCATCAGCAGCGCCAGCGTCGCGATGGCCAGCGACCTCATGCCGTCACCGCGCTGCGGCCACCGCCCAGCAACCGCGCCGGCAGCATGAACAGCGCGCGCAGGAAGGCGAACAGGGCCGAGAAGGTGATGCCGACCAGGCGGAACGGCAGGCTCAGCAGCCACACGAACGGCCAGGCCACCAGCGCCAGGATCGCCAACGGCCAGCACAGCACGAACAGCAGGCACCACACACCGAGCGCAAACAAGGTCTTCATCACAGGCTCCCTCGGCGGCACCCCGCCGCCTGTCGTCACCTTGGCGCCCTGCCCCAGCCCAGGCAAACGGTTTGCGACGAAACCCGGCTGGGGGCGATGAAACCGGTGGTGCTGCCGGTTCATTGGGTTGCCGGCCAGCGGCCGGCACTACCAGTCGCGCGCAGCGCGGGTTTTCTGAGATCGCTACGAAGAGCAGCCGAGCGTGGGCTCGGCTCTACAGGACCGGCACTGCGCCAGGACGACCGTGGCTCACCTGGAAGCACGCGGCAGTGCGAACTTCTGCATCACGCCGCAGCACACTGTCGGCGAAGCGCAGTTCCGCGTCCACGGTCTGCCGGTTCAACTGCAGCTTCCACCAGCCACGCCGGTCACCATCGAAATAGCGGATGTGTGGATTCTGCGGGATCGACGGGCCGTAGTACGGGCCATACGGTGTGTCATCACCACCGCTGCTGATCGCCGGGGCGATGAACTCGGTGGCGATCACCGGCGCATCCGCGGCATCGAAATCCAGCTTCAGGTCATTGACGAACGTGGAGTGCCAGTCGCCGCCCAGCACGATGGCGTTGCCCTGCCCACCAGCCTGCATCGCCTGCAGCAGGCGCTTGCGGGCGGCCGGGTAGCCATCCCAGGCGTCGTTCCAGAAACGTTCGCGCGGCGTGCCCTGCTCCAACCGCAACTGCGCCATCAGCAGCTGCTGCACCACCACGTTCCAGCGCGTTCCCGCCGCGTCCGCCATCGACTGCGCGAACCAGGCCTCCTGCCCCACCCCGAGCATGCTCATGCGCGGGTCCAGGGCCGCGTCGCAGCGTGGCGATTCGCCGACGCCACAGGGGTTGGCCGGACGGAACTGACGGCAGTCCAGCAACGTCAGCTGGGCCAGGTCGCCGTAGCGCAGGCGGCGGTGCACGCGCAGGCCACCGTTGCCGGCGGGCGTGCTGCGCATCGGCAGATGTTCGTAGAACGCGCGATACGCAGCGGCGCGGCGAACGATGAAGTCCTCGGTCGGCACGTCGCTCTTTTCCGGATGGATGCCGGAATAATCGTTCTGCACTTCGTGGTCGTCCCAGATCACCGCGAAGGCGTGCGCGGCGTGCGCGGCCTGCAGGTCCGGGTCGAGCTTGTACAGCGCGTACTGGTCGCGGTAACGCTCCAGGCTGAGGGTTTCACCGCTGAAGCGCTGTGCATCCAGGGTGCTGCCACGCGCGTTCTGCAACGGGCTGTATTCGTACAGGTAGTCACCGGCGTGCAGCACCAGATCGACATCACTGTGGGCGATATCCGCCAGTACCGGATAGTAGCCGCTGTTCCAGGCCTGGCAGGTGCACAACGCCAGCCGCAGCTGCTGCAGCTGCGCATCGGGCAGCGGCGCGGTGCGGAAATGCCCGATCGGACTCTCCTCGCCGCCGTCGCAGGCAAATCGATAGTAGTAATCGCGGCCTGGACGCAGGCCGGTCACTTCCACGTGCACCGAATGGGCCAGCTCCGGCACGGCCGCCGCCACGCCACGCTGCACCAGCCGGCGCATCGCTGGATCTTCGGCAATGAACCAGCGCACCGGGATCGCGCGCGACGGCATGCCACCGCCATTGAGGGGATCCGGTGCAAGCCGCGTCCACAGCACCGCGCCCTGCGGATCCGGATCACCCGCGGCGATGCCGAGGGTGAACGGATCGCGCCCCAGTCGCGGCCGCGGACCGGCGGCAGCGACGCCAGGCATGGCCGCCAGTGCGATCGCCGCTCCGGTCCCCTGCCAGGCCAGGCGCAGCAGACGACGGCGGGTTTCCGGATCGGCGATGCGCTTCATCAGAAGCGCACGGTCGCGGTGGCCATCACCTGCCGCGGCGCACCGACCTGCATGGTCGCCAGGCTGCGGGTCGGATCAGCGGCATAGGTGCCGTTGGTGTTGATGGTCGCCAGATACTGCTTGTCGGCCAGGTTGGTCAGGTTCAGCGCCAGGGTCAGGTTCTGCGCCGGGCCGAGCTTGCCCATGTCATAGGCCACCGACGCATTGATCAGCCAGTAGCTCGGCACGGAGACGTCATTGGTGTAGGTCACGTAGCGCTTGCCGACGTGGTTGGCGGCCAGGCGCAGGTCCCACGGGCCCGGCGTCCACGCCAGGGTGCTGGCAAACATCCATTCCGGCGTGTCGACCGTCTTCTTCCCACGGGTCGGCACCACGCCGTTGTTGACGTAGTCGTTGTCGTAGCTGCTGTCATTCCACGACAGCGCATTGGACCAGATCAGGTCGCGCATCGGCTTCAGCTGCAGGGTCGCCTCGGCACCGCGGCTGGTCACCGAACCCACGTTGGAATACAGCGCCGGGCAACCGAGGATGCCGACGCACTGGGCGATGGCCAGCAGGCGGTTGTCGAACTTGACGTCATACACCGCGACCGAGGCTTCATAGCCCTGGCCGTAGCCGCGCCAGCCCAGTTCGATGGTGCGCGACTGTTCCGGCTTCAGGTCTTTCGCACTGGCGTCGAACGCCACCTGCGGAACATTGAACGGACTGCCCACGCCCAGCGCATAGGCCGCGATGTTCTTCGCATAGGAACCGAAGATTTCATTGCGCTCGTCCAGCTTGAAGTTGAAGCCGGCCTGCGGCAGCAGCCCCTTCTTCGCGGTCAGGCTGCTGTTGCTGGCATAGCTGCCCAGTGGCGTGCGCACACTCGTGCGGGTGTTGGGCGACTTGGCGCCGATGTCGATGGTCAGGCGATCATCGAACAGGCGGAAGCGGTCCTGCACGTAGAACTGACGGGTGATGGTGGTGTAGCGCTGGTGCCACACGCGCTGGTCCGGATTGCGCAGGAAGAAGTCGTCGGTGATCGGCCCATCGATGTAGTAGAAGTTGCGCTGCACGCTATGGCCGTTGTCTTCGTACCAGAGGCCCGCTTCCAGCTCATGGCCGCCGACGTTCCAGGTGAACGCCGAGGTCACGCCGGTGCGGTCGATCGCATATTCGGTGGTACGGATCGAAATCGGAATCTCGCGGCTGGTGCCCGGGTTGGACGGATTGGACGGGCTGAACCAGTGGCCCTGGCCGCGGTTGCTGTGGTTGTAGACGTTGACCTTCAGGCGCATCGTCTCGTTGAGGCCGAAGTCACCGGCGATGCTGGAGACATCATCATTGCGCAGGCCATGACCCGAGTAATACGCATCCCACGGGCTGTTGACGCCGCCGCTGTACTGGCCTCGCGCAGCGGCCAAGGCACGGTTCCAGTCCGGCGCATAGTTGTCCCAGTTCCAGCCCAGGCGACCGATCATCTCCAGCGACAGGTCCTGGTAATCGGCCTCGACCCGGCGCGAGGCGTTGAACAACGCGGTGATCCGGCTGTCGACGCCGAAGTTGTAGGTCGCCTTGCCGTTGAACTGCTTGAGTTCATGCGAGCCCTTGCCCTTCCACTTGTCGCTCTCCGAATACGCACCGGACAGATAGGCGGCGAAGCCCTGGTGCTCGCCGGTCTCCAGGCGTGCATAGCTGCGGCGCGCGCTGTCACTGCCCAGGCTCTGCGCCAGCACGACACCGTATTCGGTGGAGGGATCGATCGAATAGAACTGGAACACGCCACCCAGGTTGCTGGTCGACGGGGTGCCCAGCGCGCCGATGCCGGTGGAGACCTCGGCACCGCCCAGGTTCTCGCTGATCACCGCGCGGCTGATGTGCAGGCCGTTGCTGTTGCCATAGCTCATGTTGCCCAGCGGGATGCCATCGAGGGTGTAGCCCAGGCGGTTCTGGTTGAAGCCGCGCAGGCTGATGCTGGTGGACCACTCGTAGGCACCGGTGGCATCGGCCGATTCGAAATGCACGCCCGGCTTGCTGGCCAGCAGCTTCAGCGGGTTGGCGCCGGGCGGCAGCACCTTCATGTCCTCGGCGGTCACGCGCTGGACCTGGCGCGCCTCGCCCCGGCCGATCACCGAGACCGAATCCAGGGTAGTGGCCGACTGTGCGTCGACGGCAGGAGCGGTTTCAGCGGCGGCCAGCGAAGGCAGTGAGGCACAGACCAGCAGGGCCAGCAGATTGCGGCGAAGCGGAGCATGGCAAGACATGGGGGATTCCTTGGGCGCGCTGGACGCCGAAGGGCGGCGTCAAAAGAGCAGCAGCGGCGGAATCGTAGAAGCGTTGCGTTACATGTCATTTACACGCCACGTACGGATTTTTGGCGATCCGGACGGAGAACATGAGGTCGCGGGCCCGAACGAAAAGAGCCGAGCGTGGGCTTGGCTCTCCAGGGCGCGCCGGAATCGTCGGTTATTCGAACGAACCGACCGAATCGTGGGCCAGGTTGTCGAAACGGGTGTACTCGCCGAAGAACTTCAGCTTGCACGAGCCGGTGGGGCCACCACGGTGCTTGCCGATGATGATCTCGGCCAGGCCCTTGTCCGGCGAATTTTCCTTGTTGTAGTAATCGTCGCGGTAGATGAAGACGATCATGTCCGCATCCTGCTCGATTGCGCCCGATTCGCGAAGGTCGGCCATCACCGGGCGCTTGTCGGTACGCGTTTCCAGCGAGCGGTTGAGCTGGGACAGCGCGATGACCGGCACGTGCAGTTCCTTGGCGAGGCCCTTCAGCGAACGCGAGATCTCGGAGATTTCGGTCGCACGGTTTTCGCTGTTGCCCGGCACGCTCATCAGCTGCAGGTAGTCGATCACGATCAGGCCCAGATCGTGCTCGCGCTTGAGGCGGCGGCACTTGGAACGCAGGATCTCCGGCGACACGCCCGGCGTATCGTCGATGAAGATCTTGGTTTCCTTCAGCATCTTGATCGCACCGGTCACCCGGCTCCAGTCCTCGTCTTCCAGCTGGCCGGTACGCAGGCGCTGCGCGTTGATGCGGCCATTGGAGGAGATCAGGCGCATCGCCAGCTGCGATGCGGACATTTCCATCGAGAACACCGCTACGCCCTTCTTCGACTTGATCGCCGCGTACTCGGCGATGTTCAGGGCGAAGGTGGTCTTGCCCATCGCAGGACGCGCGGCAAGGATGATCAGGTCGGTCGGCTGCAGGCCGGCGGTCATCGCATCGAAATCGGTGTAGCCGGTCGGCAGGCCGGTGATGTTGCCGCCATTCTCGAAGCGGTTGCGCAGCTCTTCGAACGCGTCCTTCAACGCGCCGGGCATGGCCACGAAGTCGGTACGGCCGCGCGCGCCCTGTTCGGCAATGGCGAACACGCTCTTTTCCGCAGCAGACAGCAGCTCGCTGCTGTCGCGGCCCTCGGGCTGGAAACCGTCGTTGACGATGTCGGTGCCGACCTGGATCAGCTGCCGCAGCACCGCCTTGTCGCGCACGATCTCGGCATAGGCCACGATGTTGGCCGCCGACGGCGTGGTGCTGGCCAGTTCGATCAGATAGGCACCATCACCCACCAGCTCCATCTTGCCCTGCGATTCGAACCACTCACCCAGGGTCACCGCATCGAAGGGGCGCTCGCGCTCGGACAGCTCGCGGATCGCCCGGTAGATCATCTGGTGGTCGCGGCGGTAGAAGTCACCCTCGGTCAGCTGGTCGTTGACCCGGTCGTAGGCGTCCGGTGCCAGCATCAGGCCGCCCAGCACCGCCTGTTCGGCCTCCACCGAGTGCGGCGGCACGCGCAACTGGTCGATACGCGATTCATCGCGATCGCGATCAAAGCCATCGCCGCGCTCTCTGCGGTTGGAACGGAAGCCGGAACGGGCGGACATGCTGCGGTGTTTCCTGCAAAAGGGGCCAGACGAGTGTAGGCATGCGCCGACCCCGGCGGCCATGGACAAATCTGTGGATAAGCCGTGGAAAAACGGGGGATATCCGCCTGAGCCTGTCCAGACTGGCGCGGGGACGTCGCATTGCCTGCGACGGGCGTCGTTGCGACGCCCGCAGCGGAGCATTATCGCAGATGAGGACCGCGGCCGCTGCCGTCAATCGCCCTTGGCATGCACCGCGATCAGCGCAAGGAACCGGTCCACGTAGCCCTGCAGGAAGGTCTGCGTGCCTTCATTGTGGATCGTGCCGTCGGCATCGATCAGGCCATCCTTGAAGTGGATGAACGCCTCTGGCTGGCCAAGCACGTGCATGTCCAGGAAGGCCAGGCTGTTGCGCAGGTGCTGCTGGGCCACCGCCGTGCCGATCTGGCCGATGGAGGCGCCGATCACCGCCGCAGGCTTGCCGGCGAAGGCACTGTCGCCGTAGGGGCGCGAGCCGATGTCGATCGCATTCTTCAGCACGCCTGGCACGGAACGGTTGTACTCGGGGGTAACGAACAGCACGGCGTCGGCGGCGCGCACCTGGTTCTTCAGGCGCGTGCCCTGCGCCGGGTAACTGGCGTCGAAATCCTGGTCATACAACGGCAGGTCGCCGATCTGCACGTACTGGAAGCGCGCCTTGTCGCCGGCCAGCTTCTCCAGCGCGTGCGCCAGCTTGCGGTTGCAGGACTCTTTGCGCAGGCTGCCGACGAAAACGGCAATGGTGGGGACGGACATCAGGACATACTCCTCACGGTGCGGGAGAGTCAGCCTAGCGGCCGCGCCCTTCCCCGCCGGTGAAGATCAGCCGCGCTGGACGCCTGCGCGCACCTGCCGCCAATGGTCCTGCCAGGCCTGGAACATCAGCACGTTCCACAGGTGCGTGTGCCACTTGCGCTGGCCGCCCAGGAACTGCTGCCACAGCGGCTGCACGGCCGCGGCCGACAGCACCCCTTCCCGTTCCAGCCGCGCAGGCTGCAGCAGCTCGTCCGCCCAGGGCTTCAGATCGCCCTTCAGCCAATCACTGACCGGCGCGCCGAATCCACGCTTGGGCCGGTGCACCATCGACTGCGGCACGTACCGCCCCAGCACGCGCTTGAGCAGCACCTTGCTGGTCGATTCACTGCGCTTGAAGCCCAGCGGCAGCGACCACGCGAATTCGGCCACGCGCCAGTCCAGCAAGGGCGCGCGCGCCTCCAGGCTGACCGCCATCGAGGTGCGGTCTACCTTGCACAGCAGGTCGTCGGGCAGATAGCTGACGAAGTCGGCCAGCATCATCGCATCGGCCGGCGTACCGGCACCATGCAGCGGATCGGCCAGATCGTAGAAGCTGCCCGCCTCGCTCGCACCGATCACCGCCGCCGCCGGATCGCGCCAGCGCGAAATGCGGTTGCGATACACATCGCCGATGCCGCGCGCGCCGGTTTCCGCCAGCAACGCGGCCAGCCCACCAGTGCGCGACGCTTCACCCTGCTGGTGCGCACGCGCGCCCATCCAGCGCCGCAACGGCGCGGGCACCCGTCCCAGCATCTGCCAGTTGCGCAGCGCGCGTACATAGCGGGTATAGCCGAAGAACAGCTCATCGCCGCCATCGCCGGACAACGCGACGGTCACGCCCTGCCGGGCGAGGCGGGCGACCAGCGCGGTCGGCACCTGCGAGGCATCGGCGAAGGGTTCATCGAACATCGCCGGCAGCTGCGGCACCACCGCCAGCGCATCTGCGCCGCTGACGTACAGTTCGGTGTGATCGCAGCCAAGGTGGGTGGCCACTTCCCTGGCCAACGGCGCCTCGTCGTGATGGGAGCCGCTGAAGCCGATGCTGAAGCTGTGCACCGGCTGCCCGCTCTGCGCCTGCATCAGCGCCGCCACCAGTGACGAATCGGTGCCGCCGGACAGGAACACACCCACCGGCACATCGGCCACCATGCGCAGCGCCACCGCATCCCGCAGCAGGTCATCCAGCTGCTCCTCGGCCTCCTCGATGCGGCCCTGGAACGGTGCGGCCAGTGCGGCCTGCATGCGCGCACGCGCGTCCCAGTACGGGCGCTGTGCCTGCTCTGGGCGATGTGCGCTGGCCCCTGCCGCCACGGCCGCCGCATCCAGCCGCAGCACGCGGCCAGGCATCAGCTTGTAGCAGCGCTGGTGGATGCTGTGCGGTGCGGGGATGTAATCCAGCCGCAGCAGCAGCGTCAGCGCGTCGCGGTCGATATCGTTGTCGAAATCCGGGTGCTGCCACAGCGCTTTCAGCTCGGAACCGAACACCAGCGCATCGCCGGCCCAGCCGTAGTACAGCGGCTTCTTGCCGACCCGGTCGCGGGCCAGCCACAGGCACTGTTCCTGGCGGTCCCACAGGGCGATGGCGAACATGCCGTTGGCACGCTGCAGGGTGTCCTCGACGCCCCACTGCAGGATCGCGGCCAACAGCACCTCGGTATCGGAATGGCCACGGAACGCATGGCCCAGCGGCTCCAGTTCGGCGCGCAGGGCGGCGAAGTTGTAGACCTCGCCGTTGTAGGCCATCACATAGCGGCCGTCGGCCGAGGCCATCGGCTGGTGGCCCAGCGGTGAAAGATCGAGGATGCTCAGGCGCCGGTGGGCCAGGGCAATGCCGGCGGCGGCATCGACCCAGGTACCGCCGTCATCCGGCCCGCGATGGTGCAGCGCCTGGCCCATGGCCAGCGCCTGCGCCTGCAGGACCTCGGCCGGCGTCTGTGCCGCCGGCAACAACATTCCCGCCAATCCACACATGCATCAGGGTTCCTGCGCCAGGTCGAGGGCGGCGCCAATCACTGCATTGTCGCTTGGAAGCCCGAACATTGCTGCCCCCGCCAGCGGCGTATAGGTATCGGCACCGCAGACCCGGCGCACCGGCAGGTGGCCATGGCCGGCCTCGACCAGCGCGGTGATCACGCCTTCGCCGACGCCACCGCTCTGCCTGCCCTCGTCCAGCACCAGCGCCCGCTGCGCAGTGGCGGCCTGGGCGCCGATGAAGGCGGCATTCAACGGCACCAGCCAGCGCAGGTCGACCACACGCACCTGCCAGCCCAGCTGCTGCTCGATAGCGATAGCTGCGCGCAGCGCCATCGGCACACCGTTGCCGTAGGTGAAAATCACCAGATCGGTGGCATCTGGCGCATACACCCTGCCCTCGCCCAGCACCAGCGCCTGCCCGGGTGCGGGGTAGTCAAACAACCACTGGCCGTCGCCGGCCGTGTGCAGATCCTTGGTCATGTACAGGGCGATCGGTTCCAGGAACACCGCTACCCGGCCATCCACGCGGGCCAATGCCGCCAAAGTGCGCAGCATCATCACCGCATCATCGCCACGCGACGGGCACCCCACCACCAGCCCCGGGATGTCACGCAGCGCCGTGATCGAATTGTCGTTGTGGAAATGACCGCCGAACCCCTTCTGGTAGCCCAGCCCGGCCACGCGCACCAGCATCGGGTTGCGGAACTGGTCATTGGAGAAGAACTGCAGCGAGCAGGCCTCGCCGCGCAGCTGGTCGATGGCGTTGTGCAGGTAGGCCAGGTACTGGATTTCCGGAATCGGCAACATGCCCATGTTGGCCAGCCCCTGGGCCATGCCCAGGATCATGGTCTCGTCCAGCAGCGTATTGAACACCCGGCGCGGGCCGAAACGCCGCAGCAGGTCGCGCGTCACCGTGTAGACGCCGCCCTTCTGCGCGACGTCCTCGCCAAACAGCAGCGCCTGCGGATACTTGCCCAGCAGTTCCTGCAGCCCGTGGTTGATCTGGATCGCCAGGTGCCGCGGTGGTTGCCGTTCGGGCAGCGCGTCGGCGCCGCCGTACAGCGCCTGCCGGGCCTCGACGGGCGCCACGCGCTCGGCCTCGGCCTGCACCGCAGCGGGCGTATGGGGAGCCAACGGCGTGAGCACTTCCTGCAGTGTCTGCAGCTTCGGACGCGTATCGGCATCGATGGCGGCAGCCATGCAGCGCGCGCGCAGGGTTTCATAGGCGGCCTCGACGCCCGCCGCGTCCATCCAGCCCGATTCCAGTGCGATCTGCGCCGAGCGCAGCAGCGGATCCTGCGCCTCGGCTGCGCACAGTTCCGCCAGCGCGCGCCATTCCACTTCGAAGTCGGTGCCAGCGTGGCCCATCAACCGCGTGGTCCGCAGGTGCAGGAAGGTAGGCCGACGCGTGCGCCGGCAATGCTCGACCGCCGCCTGCACCTGCGCGTGTCCGGCGGCCAGGTCCAGGCCATCGGCGAAGAAATAGTCCAGGCCCGGTTGCCGGCTGAAGCGCTCTGCGATCCATCCCTCAGGTGTCTTCACCGAAATGCCGAGGCCGTTGTCTTCGCACACGAACAGGATCGGCACCGGCAGCTTCTGGTACGCCGACCACATCGCGGTATTGAATGCGGTCTGCGCGGTGGCATGGTTGGCCGAGGCATCGCCGAAGGAGCACATCACGATGCTGTCGGCCGGAATCGGCAGCGGCTGGCCCAGGCGCCTGCCACTCTCTATCGCCAGCGCCGTACCGAGCGCCTTGGGCAGGTGCGATGCGATGGTCGAAGTCTGCGGCAGCACCCACAGCGGCTTGCTGCCCCACACTTTGTGACGGCCGCCACTTGCCGGATCGTCGGCACTGGCGGCGAAGGACAGCGCGGCGTCGCGCACGGGGTCCATGCCTGGCACCAGCCGTGCGCGTTCGGCCATGAAGGCGCCGGAACGGTAGTGCAGGAATGCGGGGTCGGTGTGCCGGCAGGCGCGCGCAAGCAGCGCGTTGCCTTCGTGACCGGAGGAGCCGATGGTGTAGAAGACCTTGTTCTGCACGCGCAGCACGCGCGCCATCAGGTCCAGCTGGCGACTGAGCAGCTGCGATTCAAACAATTCACCGAAGGCGGCGGCCGTCAGAGTGCTGCCCGGCAGGATCGGCGCATCCGGCGCCGGTCGCGGTCGCGGCATGCCGCGCCAGGCGCGTACGGTCTCGAGGAAATTGACGTCACAGACTTCGGCGCGGTTGAGGCCGCGCATGCGTGCGGGAATGGGATCTGGAACCACAGCGAACATCGAACACCCTCCGTGCCGTTGTTGCGAACCGTGGCGCCGATCGTGCTCGACCCTTCTGCCGGTCGAGCACGACCGACGCTGCAGGGGAATCAATCCGGTGCGTTGAACCGCGCGCGCACCTCAGCGGTCACTGCGGGCATGGGCACGAAGCGAGGCTGCGCACGCACCCGCTGCAACCAGGCCTGCACCTGTGGGAATGCATCCAGCGCGATGCCACCGTCGGCAGCGACATCGGAGTAGGCGAACAGGGCGATATCAGCGATACCGTAATCGGCACCGGTGAACCACTGTGCCTGCCGCAGATGCTGTTCCATCACCGCCAGCGCGCTGGCAGCGCGCTCATGCAGGCGCGGCAGTTCAGCACGGCGTGGCGAGTCGGCCGGCGTCCAACCGCGGATGAAGCGTGCCACCGCCACGCACGGCTCATGCGTGTACTGCTCGAAGAACATCCAGCTCAATGCCTGCGCACGCTGCCAGCCGTCGGCGGGAAGATACGGCGTGCCCTCGGCCAGCCAGAACAGGATCGCATTGGATTCAGTCAGCACGCGGCCGTCGTCGCGCACGATCAACGGCACCTTGGCATTTGGATTGAGGGCGAGAAATTCCGCGGTATGGGTCTGGCCGTGGGCACTGTCCACCTCCACCCAGCGGTAGCGGCTGCCGAGCTGTTCCAGCAACAGGCGCACCTTGTGGCAATTGCCCGAGACCGACATGCCATGCACCGTCAACGGAATGCGCTCTTCCACCATTGCCTGCTCCAGGGAGGTCCCGGCCTGCAGCCGGCTGCCCGCAGTCTGGCAAGCAGCCCGGCGATTGCCAAGCGCGGGTGCAGCATGGCGGGCGATGCATCGTGTAGATGCCGAGCCCATGCTCGGCTGCTGCTGGCCAAATGCAGCCGGGCATGGGCTCGGCTCTACAACAGCGAACGGCGCTGTTGCCACTGCCCGCGCGATTGCCCCCAGATTTCCAACGGCTTGCCT
This sequence comes from Stenotrophomonas sp. PA-6-5C, assembly GCF_021605635.1. Classification (NCBI taxonomy): domain Bacteria; kingdom Pseudomonadati; phylum Pseudomonadota; class Gammaproteobacteria; order Lysobacterales; family Lysobacteraceae; genus Stenotrophomonas; species Stenotrophomonas sp. PA-6-5C. The sequence goes on along the minus strand of NZ_WKEE01000036.1, from coordinate 30,621 downwards.
TCGTACGGCGGTGGCAACTGCCCCATGCGCAGCAGCGTACTGCCCAGCTTGCGCGCAACCGCTTTCGAGTTCTCGTTGTCTTCGGCGATGGTGTGGATCACCTCGTCCCAGCCCAGCGTATCGAACGCCCAGTCGATGGCTGCGATCGCCGCCTCCGGTGCGTAGCCCTTGCCCCAGCTGGCACGGCGGATGCTCCAGCCGACCTCGGTACCGGGCCAGTCCTGCGGCTGCCAGGGTCCCATGCGGCCGATCCATTCACCGCTGGATTTCTCGATCACGCTGAACATCGAGAAGCCGAACAACTGCCACGCGCCGGCCAGGCTGCAGAAACCGCGCCATGCCACCGAGGGTGCCTGCACGCCACCCAGCGTGCGCATCACCTCTTCGTCGGCACAGAACGCCAGATAGGGTGCGTAGTCCTGCCGCTGCGGCGGGCGCAGGATCAGGCGTTCGGTTTCGATGCGCAGGTCGAAGATGCTCATGCGGCCATGGTAGATCCACGTCACCCGTGGATGCACCCCACCCATGCAAAAAAAACAGGCCGGCAAAAGCCGGCCCGTTCGATGCTGCGTCGCAACCTGGGATTACTGGCGGTTGGCCGTCGAATCCGCAGCGGCGGCGGTCTGGGTGACCAGCTGCCCATCCACCACCGGCAGGCGATCGCTGGCCGGCTTGTTGTCCAGGCGCACGGTCTTCTCTGCACCGTCGTAGCGGTAGGTCACGTTGTAGCCCTTGACCACATCGCTGGTGCCCATGGCAATGCGGTTGCCCGGCTTGCTGCCCATGCGCATGGTACCGGTGGTGCCGTCTTCATTGCGGTAGGTCACGTTGTAGCCGGTGACACGGCTCGACTCGGAGGTCGCCGTTTCGGTGTGGCACTGGCGCTCGGTGCGGTTGACCACGCGGCCACCCACATGGCGCTTGTCCACCTGGTTGCCGATGAAGCCACCGGCCACGGCACCTGCGGCAGTTGCAGCCTTCTTGCCGTTGCCGCCGCCCACCTGGTTGCCCAGCAGGCCGCCGACCACGGCGCCAACCACGGTGCCACCGACGTTGCCATCACGCTCGGGCAGGCGCTCCTGCACCACCACGTCCTGACAGACCTCATGCGGGGTCTGGGTGGTGGACGTTTCGCGTACCGGATCGGTGCCGATCACGGTCGCATAGGCCTTCTGCTTCTCGGTGATCGGATCGACCTTCAACACGTCGGCGTATTCCAGGCCACGCGGCGCACTGGCGTCCACGGCGTCGCCACGCGCGCCATCATCGGTGGCATTGCCATCGACCAGGCGCGATTCACTCGGGTTTCCGGCGCTGAGCTGCTCAGGCGACTTGTCGCCACTCTTCATGAAGGCGGCGGTTGCGATACCACCGACCAGCAGCGCGCCCGCTGCGACCAGGACAGTTGTAGTTGTGCTTTTCATGACCTGCTCCTTGCGGACCGTCCGCAACGTTCTCAGGCCAGATTGCAGCATGCGGTGCCTGAACGGAATCTCCACATTTCCTGCTCACCGCCGTAACCCATTCAGCATCGGGAAATGCTGGGCCCGTGGTAGCGTTTGCACATTCCCCCCAGGAGGACCCCGTGATGGCCAACCCGATGCTGCTGCCGGTCCTGCAATGGGCGCGCCGGCTGCGCTACCCCACCCTGTTCAAGCTGACCGCCGGCCTGTTCGCGCTGACCCTGTTCATCCCCGACCCGATTCCGTTCGTCGACGAACTGATGCTGGGCCTGGGCACCCTGCTGCTGGCCAACTGGAAGAGCCGCAGCGCGACCACGCCACCGCCGCTGGAGCAGCGTTGAACCTGCTGGTCGACAGCCACTGCCATCTGGATGCCAGCGAATTCGACGTTGACCGCGAGGCGGTCATCGACCGCGCACGCGCTGCCGGCGTGCAGTGGCAGGTGGTGCCGGCCGTCACTGCGGCCAGCTGGCCAAAGCTGCGCGCGGTCTGCCAGCAGGCGACGGGCCTCTACCCCGCCTATGGCCTGCACCCGATGTTCCTGGACCAGCACCGGCCCGGACACCTGCCGCAGCTGCGTGAATGGATCGAGCAGGAGCGACCCTGCGCGATCGGCGAATGCGGACTGGATTTCTTCGTCGAGGGCCTGGATGCCGAGGCCCAGCAGGACTATTTCCTCGGCCAGCTGAAGCTGGCGCGCGAGTTCGATCTGCCGGTGATCGTGCATGCCCGCCGTGCAGTGGATGCGGTGATCGCCGCGATCCGCCGCATCGGTGGCCTGCGCGGAGTGGTCCACAGCTTTTCGGGCAGCCCGGAACAGGCCGCGCAGCTGCACAAACTGGGATTCCTGCTCGGCCTGGGCGGACCACTGACCTACGAGCGCGCCCAGCGCCTGCAGCGGCTTGTCCGCGAGATGCCGTTGCAGCAGTTGCTGCTGGAGACCGATGCGCCGGACCAGCCCGACGCGGGTATCCGTGGCCAGCGCAACGAGCCGGCGCGGCTGGCGGTCATCGCCCGCCACGTCGCCGCGCTGCGCGGAATGGACATTGAAGACGTGGCGCGGGCCACCACGGACAACGCGCGGCGGCTGTTCAACCTGCCCGCCCCGTAACGGTAGTGCCGGCCGCTGGCCGGCAACCCGCGAACGTTTGAATCAGCGCAGATGCCGGCCAGCGGCCGGCACTACCCGATCACACCCCGGCCTCTGCCTCAACCGCTTCGGCTTTCACCTTCTTCGGCTCCAGCAGCATCTCCAGCGCCTTGCCCACCGCCGCGAACGCGAACGCGCCGGTAATGTGGGTGGCTGCACCCAGGCCAGCGCCGCAATCCAGCTTCAGGGCCGCATCCGCGCCCAGGTTCGGCCGCAGGCCACAGACGCTGCCGTCGGCCTGTGGATACTTCACGTTCTCCAGCGAATACACCGCCGGCACGCCGAAATAGCGCTTGGCATTCTTCGGGAAGTTGAACTCGCTGCGCAGCTTCTTGCGGATCAGCGCCAGCATCGCGTCATGCTCGGTGCGCGAGACATCGCGGATGCGCACCAGGGTGGGATCGGTACGGCCACCCGCCGCGCCGACGGTCAGCAGCGGCAGCTTGCGGCGGCGGCACCAGGCGATGGTTTCCACCTTCACCCGGAAGCTGTCGCAGGCATCGATCACCAGGTCGAACCCACGGTCCAGCAGTTCGGCCATGTTGGCCGGGGTCAGGAACGCCTGCACGGCGTCGACCTCGATCTGCGGATTGATCGCCCGGCAGCGCTCGGCCATCGCCTCGGCCTTGTTGCGACCGTAATTGCCCTCCAGCGCCGGCAGCTGCCGGTTGGTGTTGGATACGCAGATGTCATCGGCATCGATCAGGGCCAGATGGCCGACCGCCGAGCGCGCCAGCGCCTCCACCACCCACGAGCCCACGCCGCCCATGCCGACCACGGCGACACGGCTGCCCTGCAGGCGCTCGAGCGCGCCGACGCCATACAGCCGTTCGATGCCGGCGAAGCGTTGTTTGACCTGTTCGTTCATCGGGCTATTTTAGCGTGCAGATCCCCTCGCTACTGCACGCCGACACCGAACCCACCGTTGCACGCCCGGAGCGCCCGCCATGAGTGCCAGCCCACCCCGCCGCCCGTCCACCGCCTACCGCTATCTGTTCGTACTCGGCCTGGGCCTGCTGATCGGCCTGATCACTACGGTGATGGTCGGCCGTGCCCTGCAGGCGCGCCGCGATCCGTTCCCGGACAGCCTGATGCAGGTGATGCAGCGGCAAGCGGATCTGCTGCTGCAGGCGCAGCAGCAGAACCGCTGCAGCCTGGCCGACAGCGTCCCGCGCCTGCAGGTGCTGCGACTGCTGTCCAACGACCTGGACCTGGCCTTCCCCGGGTTGAAGGACAGCAGGCAGTTCCAGCAGCACGCCAGCCAGTACCGCGCCGACCTCAATACGGCTTTGGCCAGCCCTCCCACCGACTGCACCGCGTTGGCGCAGCAGGTGCAGGCACTGCAGGACGATTGCCGGGCCTGTCATCAGGACTTCCGCTGATTCATCTTCGAGTGGGCGAAGGCCGATGTGGTTGGCGCCTTGTTCACGTTGAAAAGAGGAGGATTCGCTCACCCTGCTGCATGACGCAGTACCACCCAACGCACCCGCCTTCACGGCCAGGAGACGCCCCATGAAGATCCAGCTCATCGCCGCCAGTGTCATCGCAACCGTCGGCCTGGCCGGCTGTGCCACCTCGCCGGGCTATGGCGGTGGTGGTTACAACAACAGCGGCTACAACAACGGCGGCTACGGCAACAACTCCGGTTACAACCAGGGCCGTTGCGCCGACTGCGGCATCGTCACCCGCATCAATGCCGTGCAGTCTGGCCGTACCGCGCCTTCCGCCACCGGCGCGATCCTCGGCGGCATCGTCGGCGCGGTTGCCGGCCATGAGATCTCCGACCACACCGGCGGCAGCCGCGGCAACAAGAACATCGCCGCCGCCGCCGGCGCCGTGGGTGGTGCACTGGCGGGCAACCAGATCCAGAAGAACGTCACCAGCGATACCTACGACATCAGCGTGCGCATGGATGACGGCCGCACCATCGTGGTCAACCAGCGCGACCTCGGTGGCATCCGCGAAAACACCTATGTCCGCGTGGTCAACGGCAAGGTCGTCCTGCGCTGAACCGCATCGGGCCCCGGCCGAACAGAACCGGAGCAACAAAAAAAGGCCCGCTTGCGCGGGCCTTTTTCATGCCGGCGAGCGGCAGGTATTACGCCGGCTGGACCTTGTCGGCCTGCAGGCCCTTCTGGCCCTGCACGACTTCAAAGCTTACAGCCTGGCCTTCCTTCAGGCTCTTGAAGCCCTGGGTCTCGATGGCGCGGAAGTGCACGAACACGTCCTCGCCATTCTGTCGGCTGATGAAGCCGAAGCCCTTGGCATCATTGAACCACTTCACGGTACCGTTCTCGCGATCAGCCATCTCACTAACTCCCTTTGACTCTCTACTTGTTGTTGGATACGCCTGTTGGGCGGCTGACAAGCAAGGGGGAAGCGAGGTGCATCGATGCAGCGGATCGGAACGATCTTGCTTCATCAGGCCACGATCCACGGTGACCTTGCCAAGCTCAGCGTCTGCAACTTAACCCGACCAAAACGAAAAAGCAACTGGCAAAAACCTTTCACTGTCAACCCCAAAAAGACAACCATACTGGACAGCATGGACCTCTCATTCATCTTGTATCTGCTAGCGGTCATTTTTGTCCTGATCGGCATCGCAGGCATCGTCCTGCCGGCCCTGCCGGGCACCCCGCTGGTCTTCGTCGGATTGGTGCTTGCTGCGTGGGCAGACGGCTTCGTCCATGTCGGCTGGCCCACCCTGCTGATCCTCGGCGTACTGACCGCGCTGTCGCTGCTGGTCGACGTGCTGGCGACCGTGGTTGGCGCCAAGCGCGTGGGCGCCAGCCGCAAAGCGCTCTGGGGCACGTTCATCGGCAGCATCGTCGGCCTGTTCTTCATGCCGATCGGTTTGTTCGCCGGGCCCTTGCTCGGCGCCCTGCTGGGCGAGTACTGGCATACCCGCGAGCTCGGCCGCTCGACCAAGGTCGGGCTGGCCACGTGGCTTGGCATCCTGCTGGGCCTGGCATTGAAGCTGGCGCTGGTGATCGCGATGCTGGGCCTGTTCGCCTTCGCCTGGTTCCTGTGAAGCATGCCGCCTTCACGCAGCGCGCACGCATACGCCGGGCATAAACCCGTGGGGCTGGCCGTTACCGGAAGCAGCCGCCACACTGTCCCTCTTTCCGCATTCATTCCGAAGGGCCTGCTGCAATGACCCTCTCTCCGTTGTTCCCCCGCCTTGCACCGCTTGCGTTGGCGCTGGCCAGCGCGCCACTGGCAGCGCAGGAATTCGCGCCCAGCGCCGAGGCCTCGCCGGCCGCCTGCGCAGCCATCACCACCGATGCCGCACGCCTGGCCTGCTACGACCGCCAGTTCGGGCGCACGCCGCAGGCCACCGCCGAAGCTGATGCGGCCGCCGAAGCCGCCGCCCAGGCACGCCGCGAGCAGCGCAACACCACGCGGGTAAGCCAGGGCGAGGAAAAACTGCGCGAACGCGTCAGCGATCTGTTCCGTTCCGAAGCGCCGGACAGCGCCCTTGCCAATGCAGGCCGTGGTTCGCTGCTGGACAGCCGCTGGGAACTGGCCGAGGACTCCAAGCTGGGCCCGTTCCAGTTGCGTGCGTACAAGCCCGTGTACCTGCTGCCGGCCTTCTGGACCAGCGACCGCAACACCATGCCGCACTCGCCGAACCCGGCCAACAGCGTGACCACCCCGCAGGTGCTGGACAGCGCCGAGCTGAAGTTCCAGATCAGCTTCAAGACCAAGATCGCCGAGAACCTGTTCGGCGACAACGGCGACATCTGGGCCGGCTACACCCAGAGTTCGCGCTGGCAGGCCTACAACGGCGAGGACTCGCGCCCGTTCCGCGAGACCAACTACGAGCCGGAAGTGATGATGGTGTTCCGCAACGGCTACTCGATCGGTGGCTGGCGTGGGCGGATGACCGGCATCAGCCTCAACCACCAGTCCAACGGTCGTGCCGATCCGCTGTCGCGCAGCTGGAACCGGGTGATCCTCAATGTCGGCCTGGACCGCGAGAACTGGGCGCTGGTGCTGCGTCCCTGGTACCGCATTCCCGAGACCCGCAGCGACGACAACAACCCGGACATCGAGGACTACATGGGCCGCGGCGACGCGACCCTGACCTGGAACCGCAAGGGTCACGAGGTCTCGTTGATGGCGCGCCACTCGTTGCGTACCGGTGACCGCTCGCACGGTGCCCTGCAGCTGGACTACGGCTTCCCGATCAGCAATCTGCTGCGCGGCCATGTGCAGATCTTCGACGGCTATGGCGAAAGCCTGATCGACTACAACCACAAGGCCACCTATGTCGGCGTGGGCGTGTCCCTGCTGGAATGGTTCTGATGGAGGTGACGATCTGGCACAACCCTGCGTGCAGCAACTCGCGCGGGGCGCTCAAGCTGATCCGCGACGCGGGTGTCGAACCGGTGGTGATCGAGTATCTGGGCAGCCCGCCCGACGTGGCCACGCTGCGCCAGGTGCTGGCGGAATCCGGCCTGGCAGCGACCGGACTGGTTCGCAGCAAGGAACCCGAGTTCGCCGCACTGGGCCTGCAGGGAAGCGACGACGACGCCCTGCTGGCCGCCATGGCCACCCACCCACGGCTGATCAACCGCCCGGTGGTACGCAGCGCCAAGGGCACCCGCCTGTGCCGCCCCCCGGAAACGGTGCTGGAGATCCTGTAACACGCCCCGCGTTGGTAGAGCCGAGCCATGCCCGGCTCTACAGAACAGGTTACCGCCAGTCGGTGATGCCTTCGCGGCGATAGACCTCGGCGAACGCCGGGCGCGCTTTCATGCGGTCCGCATACGCCTTCAACACCGGCCAGTGGTCGCTGGGCGTGGGCATGTTGCGTGACCAGCGCATCAGCATCACCAGCATGAAATCGACCACGCTCGGCGCATCGCCGAGCAGGTAGGGACCGCCGCTCTGCAGGTGCGTGGCAACGTGCTGCCACGCCGCTTCCAGTTGCTGCCGCGCCATCGCACGCACGGCCTCCATGCACTCGCCACCCGCCGCTTCGTGCGCGTAGAACCAGGCACGGTACGCCGGCTGCACGGTGTTGGCGCACCAGAACATCCAGCGATAGGCATCGCCGCGTGCCGGCGTGCCGACGGCAGGCAACAACCCAGCCTGCGGATGACGGTCTGCCAGATACAGCGCGATCGCGGCCGCCTCGGTCAGCACCTGGCCGTCGATCAGCAGGGTCGGCACCTTGCCGGCCGGATTCAGGGCCAGGTAGTCGGCCGACTTGTGCTCGCCCGTGTCGAAATCGAGAAGCACCAGTTCGTGCTCGATGCCCAGCTCGATCAGCAGCCAGTGCACCACCAGCGATGCGGTGCTGGTGGAACCATACAAGGTGGTGCGCATATGACCGGTCCTGTGCGGGGAACGGCTGATTATGCGCGCTGTTGCCGGCTCGGTCAGCCGCAGCTGCCCATGCAGGTATCACGACGCTCGCCACAACCCATCATCGGCGCCCGCAGCGTGCAGTCGTGCGCCTTCAATTCGCAGGAACGGCGCAGTTCCGGATGCTCGATGTCCTTGCAGCGCTTGTCCGGCGTCGGTGCCACCTGCTGCTCGCAGCTGGATTGGCGACTGCCGATCCCCTGGTCCTCGGCCATGCAGCTGCGGTAGCTGGCCTGGCACTGCATCTGGCACTGGGCACCGGCGCTGAAGCCGCCCCCACCACCATACGAGGAAGACGAAGTACTGCATCCAGCAAGCACCAGCAGGCCGACAAAGCAAAGGCTGCGCAACAGGTTCACAGGACACTCCTTGTTCAATAGACCGGAAGACTGCCGGAAGAACGGGTTTCGCTCACTGATCCGCCGCAATCGAGCACACACTGGGCCCGGGTCGCATCACAGGCGCGCGTATCGGCTGCAACGGCGCAGTATGCGCCGGCGCCGCGTGCGCCCTCGCAACGATGCCGCATCTTCTCGTCAGCAATATCGCTGCACTTGTCGATCACGCGCGCTTTGCCCGCCTGACAGCTCTGCTGCGCCGTTTCGGCCATCGAGCGCGCCTGACCCGCACATTGCAGATGCCGCTGTGCACACCCTGCCGCACACACGCGGCCGGCCTCGCTGGTGGGTTGCTCCACGTAGTACTGCGGCGCGCAGCCCGCCAGCAACAGGATGGCAACTACAACAAGAACTGCACTTGTTCCTTGACGCACAAGCAGCTTCCCTTCCGTGGCAACGCGCACACCCTAGCAAAGCAGCGCCAGTGCAAACGTTAAACGAAGAACGGCGCCACCAGGGCGCCGTTCTGCAATCGGACAGGCATGGACGAGGCCGCGCCGATCACTCCACCACGACAGGAATCTTGCCGATGCGGGCCTGCCATTCGCGCGGGCCGGTCTTGTGCACCGACTCGCCGGTGGAATCGACGGCCACGGTCACCGGCATGTCTTCCACGGTGAACTCGTAGATCGCTTCCATGCCCAGGTCGGCGAAGCCGACGACCTTGGCCGCCTTGATCGCCTTGGACACCAGGTAGGCCGAACCACCGACGGCCATCAGGTAGGCCGACTTGTGCTTCTTGATCGCTTCGATCGCGGCCGGGCCGCGCTCGGCCTTGCCGACCATGCCCAGCAGGCCGGTTTCGCTCAGCACCTGTTCGGTGAACTTGTCCATGCGGGTGGCGGTGGTCGGACCGGCCGGGCCCACCACTTCGTCGCGCACAGGATCGACCGGACCGACGTAGTAGATGAAGCGACCCTTGAGATCGACCGGCAGTTCCTCGCCCTTGTTGAGCATGTCGACCATGCGCTTGTGCGCGGCGTCGCGGCCGGTCAGCAGCTTGCCGTTGAGCAGCAGGGTCTGGCCCGGCTTCCAGCTGGCCACGTCTTCCGGCGTGATCGAGTCCAGGTCCACGCGGGTGCCCTTGGAGGCGTCGTAGGTCAGCTTCGGCCAGTCCTCCAGCGACGGGGGGTCCAGCATCACCGGGCCACTGCCGTCCAGGGTGAAGTGCGCGTGGCGGGTGGCCGCGCAGTTCGGAATCATCGCCACCGGCAGGTTGGCCGCGTGGGTCGGGTAGTCGTTGATCTTGATGTCGAGCACCGTGGTCAGGCCACCGAGGCCCTGTGCGCCGATGCCCAGCGCGTTGACCTTCTCGTACAGCTCCAGGCGCAGCTCTTCGATGCGGTTGGACGCACCGCGGGCCTGCAGCTCGGTGATGTCGATCGGCTCCATCAGCGCCTCCTTGGCCAGCAGCATCGCCTTCTCGGCGGTGCCACCGATGCCGATGCCGAGCATGCCCGGCGGGCACCAGCCTGCGCCCATGGTCGGCACGGTCTTCAGCACCCAGTCGACGATCGAGTCGGACGGATTGAGCATGGCGAACTTGGTCTTGGCTTCCGAACCACCGCCCTTGGCAGCGACGATCACTTCCACGGTGTTGCCCGGCACCACCTTGACGTTGACCACGCCCGGGGTGTTGTCCTTGGTGTTGATGCGCTTGCCGGCCGGATCGGCCAGCACCGAGGCGCGCAGCTTGTTGTCCGGGTACAGGTAGGCGCGACGGATGCCCTCGTTGGCCATGTCTTCCACGCCCATGGTGGCGTCATCCCAGCGCACGTCCATGCCGATTTCCAGGAACACGGTGACGATGCCGGTGTCCTGGCAGATCGGCCGGTGGCCTTCGGCGCACATCCGCGAGTTGATCAGGATCTGCGCGATCGCCTCCTTCGCTGCCGGCGACTCCTCGCGCTCGTAGGCGGCGGCAAGGTTCTTGATGTAGTCGACCGGGTGGTAGTACGAGATGTACTGCAGCGCGTCGGCGACGGACTGGATGAGGTCTTCCTGCTTGATCGATGTCACGGATTGCTCGCTTGCTGAAGGCTGGCGGGGGTAATCCGCCCATTTTACCCCCTCCCTCGGCGGCGGGGTGGCAGTGCTGGCCGCAGGCCGGCAAGATCTGAGCCCTGCCCTCTGTCACGCCACGCGCCGCTACGGCGTCCTTGCCAACATGAACGCCGAAACCCCCTTCCATACCCACCGCCCGCGCCTGATGGCACTGGCCTATCGCCTGCTGGGCAGCCGCACCGACGCCGAAGACGTGGTGCAGGACGCCTGGCTGCGCTGGTCCGGTGCCGATACCGCGGCCATCGCCGACCCGGAGGCGTGGCTGGTGACCACCACCACCCGTCTGGGCCTGGACCGGCTGCGTGCGGCCAAGCGCGAGCGCGCGCACTACGTGGGTCCGTGGCTGGCCGAACCGCTGGCGATCACCCTCGAACCTGATCCGGCGCCCGGCCCGGCGCAGCTGCACGCGCTGGCCGATGATGTCTCGGTGGCCTTCCTGACCCTCCTCGAACAGCTCGGCCCGGAGGAGCGCGCCGCCTTCCTGCTGAAGGAAGCCTTCGACCACAACTACCGCGAGATCGCCGATCTGATCGGCCACAGCGAGGCCAACTGCCGCCAGCTGGTGCACCGGGCCCGGCAGCGCCTGCAGGCCGGGCGCCCGCGCTTCAATGCCGACGCCAGCCAGCACCGGCAACTGCTGGCGCGTTTCATGGACGCCTCCCAGCGCGGCGACAGCGAGGCGATCCAGGCGCTGCTGCATGCCAACGCGCTGCTGGTCTCCGATGGCGGTGGCGTGGTTACTGCGGCGGTGCGTCCGCTGCTGGGCGCCGAGCGCATCGGCCGTCTGTTCTGGGCCATCGCCCGCCGCGGCGCAGCGCATCCGGCGCAGCTCGGCTACGTCAACGGCGAACCGGCGATCCTGCGTTTCCATGGCGACCGCCTGCATTCGGTGACCACCATCGAGGTGGTCGATGGCCGCATCGCCAATCTCTACAGCGTGCTGAATCCAGAAAAACTGCCTGCGGTTGTCACGCGCGCCGACACTGCGGCGTCCTTGTAACGAAAGGCGGCCATCGTGGCCGCCGTGGAGCTGAAGATGTCCAACCACGCCTCTCCCCGCGTTCCTTACGCCCGCCTGGCCGCTGATGCCTTCAAGGGCCTGCTGGCCACCAGCAAGGCGGTACATGACAGTTCGATCGATCCGACCCTGATGGAACTGGTGTTCCTGCGCGTGTCGCAGCTCAACGGCTGCGGCTACTGCATGGACATGCATGCCACCACGCTGCGCAAGGGCGGCATCGAGCCACGCAAACTGGATACGTTGCCGGCCTGGCACGAAAGCCGCTTCTTCGACGACCGCGAACGCGCGGCGTTGGGCTGGGCCGAGGCCCTGACCCGGTTGACCGACGGTGCGCCGTCGCAGGCGGCGTTCGATGCGCTGGCGCCGCACTTCGATGAGAAGGGCATCAGCGACCTGAGCATGGGTATTGCCGTGATCAATGCCTGGAACCGGCTGGGCGCTGGGCTGCTGCCGCCGCTGCCGTAAGGGGGCCAGCCGGGTGGGTCAGGTTCCTGCAGCTGTCGGTAGGTGTCGACCTTGGTCGACACGGTAGATCCACGCCATGCGTGGATGTGGACGGGTCGGACCCCTTCGCACTGCGAAGGGCTCTGATCCAGTTTGGGTCGCTGGGTCAGAGCCCTTTGCCGCGCAAAGGGATCTGACCCCGGTGTCAGCCACACGGCTGCGCTGACCCCACCTGCACGTATCAGGCGCGCACAATAGCCGCATGCCTGCTTCCCCCATTGCCGGCGCTGCCGGCGCCAAGAAACCCAGCCTGCGTCAACGCTTCAAGGCGATGCGCAACCTGCCGCCGTTCCTGCGCCAGGTGTGGCAGACCAGCCGCGCCCTGACCATCGCCAGCCTCGGCCTGCGCCTGATCCGTGCGCTGCTGCCGGTGGCGATGCTGTACGTCGGCAAGCTGATCATCGATACCGCCCTGCACCTGAGCCAGCACGGAGCCGGTTTTCCGCCGATGGGCGAGGCGCTGTCCAGCGGCCTGCTCAATCCACTGCTCGGCCTGCTGGCACTGGAATTCGGCCTGGCGATCGCCTCGGACCTGCTCGGTCGGCTGGTCAGCTACGCCGATGCCCTGCTGTCGGAACTGTTCGCCAACGTCACCAGCGTGCGCCTGATGGAACACGCAGCCACCCTGGACCTGGAGGACTTCGAGGACCCGGACCTGCAGGACAAGCTGGACCGTGCGCGGCGCCAGACCATGGGCCGGATGAACCTGATGAGCCAGCTGTTCGGCCAGGTGCAGGATGCGATCACCGTCGCCAGCCTGGCCGTCGGCCTGCTGGTCTATGCGCCGTGGCTGATCCTGCTGCTGGCACTGGCGCTGGTGCCGGCGTTCATTGGCGAGTCGCACTTCAATGCGGCCGGTTACAGCCTCAACTTCCTGTGGACGCCGGAACGCCGCCAGCTGGACTACCTGCGCCAGCTCGGCGCCAGTGTGGAAACGGCCAAGGAAGTAAAGATCTTCAACCTGCACCGGTTCCTGGTCGACCGCTACCGCAGCTTGTCGGCGGCACTGTTCCTGGCCAACCGCGCGCTCGCCCGGCGGCGTGCGTTCTGGGGCACGCTGCTGGCCGCGCTGGGCACGCTGGGCTACTACACCGCGTATGCCTATATCGCCTGGCGCACGGTGCGCGGCGATTTTTCGATCGGTGACCTGACCTTCCTCGCCGGCAGCTTCCTGCGCCTGCGCCAGTTGCTGGAAGGCCTGCTGATCGGCTTCTCGCAGGTGGCCAGCCAGGCGTTGTATCTGGACGACCTGTATTCGTTTTTCCAGATCGAACCGGAAATCCACTCGCGCAAGGACGCAGTGCGCGTGCCGCAGCCGATCCGCGAAGGCTTCGTGTTCGAAGACGTGGGCTTCCGCTACCCCGATGCCGAGCAGTGGGCCGTGCGTCACCTCGATTTCCAGCTGCACGCGGGCGAAGTACTGGCGCTGGTCGGTGAGAACGGTGCGGGCAAGACCACCTTGGTCAAGCTGCTGGCACGCCTGTACGAACCGGACGAAGGCCGCATCCTGCTGGATGGCCGCGACCTGCGCGACTACGACCTGGACGACCTGCGCGCCAATCTCGGCGTGATCTTCCAGGACTTCGTGCGTTACAACCTCAGTGCCGGCGAGAACATCGGCGTCGGCCAGGTCGAGGCGATGGACGACCGCGCGCGGATCACCGACGCCGCCCGCCGAGGCATGGCCGAAGAAGTGATCGCGGCCCTGCCCGGCGGCTACGACCAGCAGATCGGCCGCCGCTTCAAGCAGGGCGTGGACCTGTCCGGTGGCCAGTGGCAGAAGATCGCCATCGCCCGCGCGTGGATGCGCGATGCGCAGGTGATGATCCTGGATGAGCCCACCGCGGCGCTGGACGCCCGCGCCGAGTTCGAAGTGTTCCAGCGGTTCAGGGAGTTGGCGGATAATCGCACCGCAGTGCTGATCTCCCACCGTTTCTCCTCCGTGCGCATGGCCGACCGCATCCTGGTACTGGCCGATGGCCGGATCGAGGCCAGCGGCACCCACCAGGAGCTGATGGCACAGGGCGGCCGCTATGCCGAACTGTTCGAACTGCAGGCAGCAGGTTACCGCTGAGAACGCCTCTCGTTCCGCCTAATGAGAACCTGTCTCATTTGAGATAGAATTGTCCCGACGACTTCCGATAGATACGCCCATGTCCTCCGCTTTCGGCGCCGAAACGGTGCTTGAGGTCCGCCACTGGACCGATGCCTACTTCAGCTTCACCCTCACCCGTGACAGCGGTTTCCGCTTCGAGAACGGCCAGTTCGTGATGATCGGCCTGGAGACCGACGCGCGGCCGCTGCTGCGCGCGTACTCCATCGCCAGCGCGAACTGGGAAGAACAGCTGGAGTTCTTCAGCATCAAGGTGCAGGACGGCCCGCTGACCTCGCGCCTGCAGCACATCAAGCCGGGCGACAAGGTCCTGGTCGGCAAGAAGCCCACCGGCACACTGCTGATCAGCGACCTGCACCCCGGCAAGCACCTGTATCTGCTGGGCACCGGCACCGGCCTGGCGCCGTGGCTGTCGGTGATCAAGGACCCGGAGACCTACGAGCGCTTCGACAAGGTGATCCTGTGCCACGGTGTGCGCTACGAAAAGGACCTGGCCTATCGCGATTATTTCGAGAGGGAACTGCGCGAGCATGAGTTCCTGGGCGAGATGATCGGCGACAAGCTGCTGTACTACCCAGCCGTCACCCGCGAGCCGTTCGCCAACCAGGGCCGCCTGACCCAGCTGATGGAAAGCGGCGAAATGCAGCGCACCCTGGGCCTGCCGGAGCTGAGCCCGGAAAACGACCGCGCGATGATCTGCGGCAGCCCGCAGATGCTGGCCGACCTGCGCACCGTGCTGGACAGCCGCGGCTTCCAGACCTCGCCGCGCATCGGTACGCCCGGCCACTACGTGTTCGAGCGCGCGTTCGTCGAGAAATAAGCCGGGCTGTCGTAGAGCCGAGCCCACGCTCGGCTGCTCTGCCGGCCGACCATGGCAGGCACGCACGCTGCGCGCGCAAGCCGAGCGTGGGCTCGGCTCTACAGAGAGCGGCTACAGCAGCGCCTCGATGCCGCCGCGCAGCTGCTCCGGCGTGGTGGTCGGCGCATAGCGATCCACCACCTGCCCTTTGCGATCGACCAGGAACTTGCTGAAGTTCCACTTGATGCGGGCGATGCCCAGCAGCCCGCGCTTCTCGTGCGACAGCCACGCCCACAGCGGGTCTGCCCCCTCGCCGTTGACCTCGATCTTCTGCGACAGCGGGAAGCTGACCGGGTAATCGATCGAACAGAACTGGCGGATCTGCGCGGCATCGCCCGGCTCCTGCGCGCCGAACTGGTTGCAGGGAAAGCCGATCACCACCAGGCCGCGATCACGATAGTCCTGCCACAGCTGTTCCAGCCCGGTGTACTGCGGGGTGAAACCACAGCGGCTGGCGACGTTGACCAGCAGCAGCGGACGGCCCTGGTACTGCGCCAGCGCCTGCGGCTGGCCGTCGAGGTCGCGGAAGCTGAAATCGTAGGCGGTGGTCATGGCAACGGGCCTGGGGGCAGTGTTCTCCATGGTACCCGGGCAGCCAGCCATGGGGTGGCTCTGCAGCAGGGCTGCGTTGCCAACATGCCTTTTGACACAAGTGCGGGCGCGCCGGGCCGGGTTACGCTCGGGCCCTTGTTTGCCTTACCGGAGTATCGACCTTGACCACCCGCCTTGCCCTTGCCGTGGCCATGACCCTCGGCCTTGCCCTGCCCGCCTATTCGGCCAGCGCCGTCACCCCGGCCGCTGCCAACGCCCAGCAGGCCAATCCGTTCTTCGCCGACAGCCCGCTGCCGCTGCATTTCCCGCAGTTCGACAAGATCAAGGACAGCGACTTCGCCCCGGCCTTCGACGCCGGCATGGCGCAGCAGCTGAAGGAAGTGGAAGCGATCGCCAACACCAAGGCCAAGCCGACCTTCGACAACACCATCATCGCTCTGGAAAAGAGCGGTGACACCCTGGATCGCGCGACCACCGTGTTCTTCAGCCTGGTCGGCGCCGATACCAACGACACCCGCAAGAAGCTGCAGGCCGACTATTCGGCCAAGTTCGCCGCGCACAGCGATGCGATCGCGCTGAACGGCAAGCTGTTCGCACGCATCCAGGCGCTGTATGACAGCCGCACCACCCTGGGCCTGGACGCTGAAGGCGTGCGCCTGGTCGAGAAGTACTACGACAACTACGTGCGCGCCGGCGCCAAGCTGTCCGAGGCCGACAAGACCAAGCTGAAGGAAATGAACGCCGAGCTGGCCAACCTGGGCACCAAGTTCAGCCAGAACGTGCAGTCGGAAGTGAACGCTTCGGCGATCACCGTCAACGACGTCAAGGAACTGGACGGCCTGTCCAAGGAACAGATCGCCGCCGCCGCCGAAGCCGCCAAGGCCCGTGGCCTGGACGGCAAGTACGTGATCACCCTGCTCAACACCACCGGCCAGCCGCCGCTGACCAACCTGGCCAACCGCGCCCTGCGCCAGAAGATCTACGAGGCCTCGACCACCCGCGGCAGCCGCGGCGGTGAGTTCGACAACACCGCGCTGGTCGCGCGCATCATGCAGCTGCGCGCCGACAAGGCCAAGCTGATGGGCTTTGCCAACTTCGCCGCCTACAACCTGACCAACCAGACCGCCAAGACCCCCGAAGCGGTCAATGCGATGCTGGGCAAGCTGGCCCCGGCCGCGGTGGCCAATGCCAAGCGCGAAGCCGCCGACCTGCAGGCGATGATCGACCAGGAACAGAAGGCCGCCGGCAAGCCGACCTTCAAGCTGGAGCCGTGGGACTGGGCCTTCTACAGCGAGAAGGTGCGCCAGGCCAAGTACAACTTCGACGAGTCGCAGCTGAAGCCGTACTTCGAGATGAAGAACGTGCTGGAAAACGGCGTGTTCTACGCCGCCAACCAGGAATTCGGCCTGACCTTCAAGCAGCGCACCGACCTGCCGGTGTACCACGATGACGTCACCGTCTATGACGTGTTCGATGCCGACGGCAGCCAGCTGGCGATCTTCATCTTCGACCCGTACGCACGTGCCTCCAAGCGCGGTGGTGCGTGGATGAACTCGTACGTCTCGCAGTCCAAGCTGACCGGTTTCAAGCCGGTGGTGGCCAACCACCTGAACATTCCCAAGCCGCCGGCCGGCCAGCCGACCCTGCTGACCTGGGATGAAGTGAGCACCACCTTCCACGAGTTCGGCCACGCCCTGCACGGCATGTTCTCGAACGTGAAGTACCCGTACTTCTCGGGCACCGCGGTGCCGCGCGACTTCGTCGAGTTCCCCTCGCAGGTCAACGAGATGTGGGCCGACAACCCGGCCATCCTGAAGAACTACGCCAAGCACTACCAGAACGGTTCGGCGATGCCGCAGGCGCTGCTGGACAAGGTGCTGGCCGCGGCCAAGTTCAACCAGGGCTTTGCCACCACCGAATACCTGGGCGCCGCCATGCTCGACCAGCGCTGGCACCAGATCGGCCCGGACCAGGTGCCGGCCGCCAAGGACGTAATGGCCTTCGAGCGCGCCGCGCTGGAGAAGGACGGCATCTACTATGTGCCGGTTCCGCCGCGCTACAAGACCCCGTACTTCAGCCACATCATGGGCGGCTACTCGGCCGGCTACTACGCCTACATCTGGTCGGAAGTGCTGGACGCCAACACCCAGAAGTGGTTCCGCGACAACGGCGGCCTGAGCCGCAAGAACGGCGACCATTTCCGCGCGACCCTGCTGTCCAAGGGCGGCAGCGTGGATGCGATGCAGCTGTTCCGCGATTTCGCCGGCCACGAGCCGCAGATCGAACCGCTGCTGGAAAAGCGTGGCCTGACCGGCACCGGCAACTGATCGCCGGCACCACAGCGTGAAATGAGAACCGCCCGGGAGACCGGGCGGTTTTTTCTGGGCCAGGTTCCTCCCCTGTCCGCTCCCGCCGCTCAATGCGCCAGTGGGTCGAACCACGCTTCCCACGTTTCCGGCGACGCGGTCATCCTGCCTGCTCTGGTGAACGCCGCTTTCGCCTGCGCGCTGCACCCGGTGTTGAACAGCGCCACGCCCAGGTTGAAGACGGTATGCCGGTCCTGGCTGCCCAGTGCCAGCGCCTGCTCCAGCAGCGCCCTTGCCCGTTCATGTTCGCCACTGTCACAGGCGACCGTGCCCAGTCCCGTCAACAGCTGTGGATGCTCCCCGTGAGCGGCTATCGCCGTCTCCAGGGTAGCTGCCGCTGCAGCCAGCGCAGCGGCCGCGTCACGCGTTCCGGCAAACGCGGCATCAACCCCGGCGCGCGCACTGCGAAGGGCACGCACCACTGCACAGGGGTCCAAGTCATGCACGGGTGGTTGAGATCGGGAAACCATGGAGGCGTCAGCGGGGGGCCACGTAGCCGCCGGGAACCCCCTCCGGCGACAACACCAGCTGCCACAGCTGCGCATGCCGGCAGCGGAAGCTGGCCATCGATCCGGCCAGATAGAAGCGCCACATGCGCCGGAAATGCTCGTCATAACGTGCGTCCAGCCGCGGCCATGCCGCTTCCACGTTGCGACGCCACGCCTGCAGCGTCAGGTCGTAGTCGGTACCGAAGTTGTGCCAGTCCTCCAGCACGAAGCGCCCTTCAAACGCGCAACTGATCTGCGCCGCCGACGGCAGCATCGAATTGGGGAAGATGTAGCGCGCGATCCACGGATCGGTACGATGGCGCGAGACGTTGCTGCCAATGGTGTGCAACAGCAGCAGACCACGCGGCGACAGGCAACGCCGCGCCACGTCGAAGAAACTGCGGTAGTTCTTGTCGCCGACGTGCTCGAACATGCCGATGGAAAAGATCGCATCGAACGGCTCGTCCAGTTCGCGATAGTCCTGCAGCCGGATCTCGATCGGCAGGCCAGCGCACAGCTCACGCGCGTAGTCGGCCTGCTCCTGCGAAATGGTGACGCCGATACCACTGACACCGTAGCGCTCGGCAGCGAACTTCAGCGCTTCGCCCCAACCGCAGCCGATATCCAGTACGCGTTGCCCGGGGCGCAGCCCGAGCTTGCGGCACACCAGATCGAGCTTGGCGTCCTGCGCCGCATCCAGATCGTTGGCGTTTCGCCAGTAGCCGCAGCTGTAGACCAGGCGCTGGCCGAGCATGGCCTGGTACAGGTCATTGCCGAGGTCGTAGTGGCGGCGGCCGACTTCATAGCTGCGTTGCCCGGTCTGCAGGTTGAACAGGCGCGCCTTCAGGGCGTCGGCCACCTCGCGCCAGCCGTGCACCCGCTCGTCCAGGTGTGCCTGCATCAGCTGGAACAGGAATTCGTCGAGGACGTTGGCATCCCACCAGCCGTCCATGTAGCTCTCGCCCAGGCCGAGTGAGCCGTGCGCCATGACCCGCGCGAAAAAGCGCGGGTCATGCACCTGGATGTCCTGCGGCCGGGCTCCATCGATCTGGACCCCGGCCTCGTGGAGCAGGCCGGTGACCCGCTCCTGCAACCCTGTATCCACGTCACCTCCTCGTCTGCGGTTACCCGCGCGCGAACAGCTCCACGTAGTCCTTGGCCACGTGCGGCAACAACACCGAGGCCGGTACATCGGCGGTCTGGGTGCCATCCGAGTATGGACCCACCTGGTAGGGCGGGAACACGAAGCGCAGCGCGGTGATCTGACCCTTGTCGTCGGTCAGCGGCTGGAACTGGCTGAAATTGTCGGCCTGCGGACCGGTGCCATCGGCGATCATCCGCGAGGCATTGCGCAGCGACTCCTGCAGCTGCGACGGATCCATGTCCTCGCCGCTGAGGCGGGTGGCCACGCGCTCACGCAGCTGGTCGGCGACGAAATCGCTGATCGCCTTCCAGCCCTTGGCATCGGTCACCAGCTTGTCGGCGCTCAACATCTGCTGCTGCGCCGGCAACCACACGAAACGTGCAACCAGCGGTTCGCCGTGGGCGCCACCGGTGTAGCGGCTGCCGTCGGCGCTGACCACCACCAGCTGCGGCGTCTCCAGCAGCTTCTCGAAGCTCAGCGACAGCTCATAGGGCATGGTCGGCTTGTCGTTGCCCAGCCCGTCCAGCGCCTGCTGCAGATCGCTGCGGGCGGAGGTGGCATAGGCCTGCAGCGCGCGCGCCAGGCCCGGATAGCGATCGATGCCCGCCGGGTAGCTGATGCCGACCACTTCACGTTCGGTGTTCTCGATCACATCGCGCAGATCCAACGGCGCTTCCGCTGCGGGTGTCTCGGCGGTGCCAGTGGCTTCGGCCGCAGGTGCGGCGTCGGTGGCCGGTGCCGCCTCGTTCTCGCGCTGGCAACCGGCCAGCAACAGCACGCCCATAGCGCCGGCCAGCACGCTGGCGTGCAGTGGCCGGTTGTTTCCAATCTTCATCGGGATCCCCTGTTCATGTTCATACATCATCGCCTGCCCTGGCTGAAGCGTGGCCCGCTGGATTCAGCCCACAAGCAGATCGTGATACTCCTCGTGCCGCTGCAGGAAGGCCTCGGCATAGGCACATGCCGGCACCACCTTGTACTTCTGCTCCCGGGCGAAACGCAGTGCGACCCGGGTCAGCTCACCGGCAATGCCACGGCCGGCGATCGGCTCGGGCACTTCGGTATGGGTGATGACCATCCGCCTGCGTTTGATCTGGTAGTCCAGCAGTGCCACCTGCCCGCGCACGCGGGCGGTGAACCGGTGGTTGACCTGATCGTGTTCGACCTCGTAAGCCAGACCGGGGGGTGTGACCGAAGCCATGGGACTGTCTCCTGCGGCGACTGCGTGGATGGTGCGCAGACGGGCGCCATGATCGCGTGAAGCCTGAACAGGGACAAGTCTGTGCCAGCTGCGTCAGTTATTGCCCTCAAGCTGCAGCCCGGCCGGCCGCTAACCCCTCTGCAGGGGTGCGCCAGGCTGGCATGCCCCTTGCGATAGTCGACCAAGCGATCTGCCGTGGAGGCCCGCGATGCACCCCAGCGATTCCCATTCCGATACCGATCACGCCCTGCTGGAGGGCCTGCTGCAACTGGCCGTGGAGGGACAGACCGAAGACCAGGCGTTCCAGAGCATCGGCGAGGAAGTGTTCTCCCGCCTGCTCGATACCTACGGTCAGGAAACCCGGGCCTGACCCCGGACGGGGCCGCAGCCCCGGGGGTCGGATCCAGTGGATCCGACCCCAGCCACCCTCAGCCGCCGCCGAGGCGGAAGGTCGGGTTGGACAGCTCACGCAGGAAGTGACTGAAGATGCTCGGCTGCATGGCCAGCATGAAGATCACGCCGAACGCCGCACCGGCCAGATGCGCGCTGTGGTTGATGCGATCGCCACCGCGCTTGTCCATCCAGATGCTGTAGCCGACGTAGAACGCGGCATAGACGATTGCCGGCGCCGGGATGAAGAACACCAGGATGATCGACCACGGCTTGATCAGGATGAAGGCGAACAGCACCGCCGACACTGCCCCGGACGCACCGAGGCTGAGGTAGTTCGGGTTCTTCTGGTTCTTCAGGTAGCTGGGCAGGATCGAGACCAGCAGCGCGCCGATGTAGAACGCCGGATAGACCAGGTAGCTGCCGGTCAGCTGCACCATCACGCTCTCGATGAATCCCCCGAAGAAGAACAGGGTGATCATGTTGAAGATCAGGTGCGACCAGTCGGCGTGGATGAAACCGTAGGTGATCAGGCGGTCGTACTGGCGGTGGCGATCCACCGCCGGCGGCCACAGGATCAGGCGGTCGGCCAGTTTGCGGTTGTTGAACGCCATCCACGACAGGATGGCGGTGATGGCGATCAACAGCAGATTGACGGGGGTCATGTCAGGCTCAGGCGGTGCGGTAGTTGTCGACCATACGATAGCGTTTCGCATACCAACCGAAGGCCAACGCCGCGACGAAAGCAAAACCGGCGAAGAAGAACATCAGGAATGCCGCCTCACTCAGGCCCGTACTGGCGATCCTGTGGGTGACCGTGTCATTGCGCACGGCCGCATTGGACAGCAGCACCCACAGGTTGCCGATGGTGGTGGTCAGGTTCCAGAAGCTCATCACCACGCCCTTCATGGCCTGCGGTGCCTGGCTGTAGGCGAACTCCAGGCCGGTGGCCGAGACCAGCACCTCACCGAACGTCAGCAGCGCGTACGGCAGTATCTGCCAGAAAATCGACATCGCGTTGCCACCGTCCATCACCACCTGGATGCCACCGACCACGATCCAGGCCAGGCCGCTGAAGGCGATGCCGGCGGTCATCCGGCGCAGCGCGGTCGGCTCGAAGCCGAAACGGCGCAAGGCCGGGTACAGCACCAGGTTGTTGAACGGAATCAGGATCATCACCAGCAGCGGATTCAGCGCCTGCATCTGCGAGGCGGTGAACCAGCTCGGCATCTGCATCTGCTGGCCCTGCAGCACCCAGGTCGAGGCCTTCTGGTCGAACAGCGAGAAGAACGGGGTGGTCAGCGCGAAGATGACCAGCACGCGCAGCACCGAGCGCACGCCCTCCACGGCTTCGGCCGGGTGCTGGCCACGGGCGCGGTCCAGCTGCAGCCAGGTACCACCACCGATGCCCGCCAGGATCGACACCAGCGCCAGGCACAGGCAGATCACGATGCCGAGCGAGCCGACCAGGCCGAACGAGGCCACGGCCAGCACCAGCCCGACCACGGCCATGACCAGGCCCGGACGGCCCTGGCCGGCGACGCGCGCGGTCAGCGCGGTGCGCACCACGTTGGCGAACGAATGCGGGTCCTTCGGCGGCAGCGGCACCAGCACATAGCGCTTGCGGCCAAGCCAGAACACGAAGGTGGCGATGAACATCAGAATGCCCGGAATGCCGAAGGCCCACTGCGGGCCCCAGTTCTTCAGCACCAGCGGGATCAGCAGCGAGGCGAACAACGAGCCGAAGTTGATGATCCAGTAGAAGGCGTCGAAGACGATCTTGGCCAGGTGCTTGTTGCTCTGGTCGAACTGGTCGCCCATGAACGAGGCCACCAGCGGCTTGATGCCACCGGCACCCAGCGCGATCAGGCCCAGGCCGAGGAAGAAGCCCTCACGGCTGCCCTCGAACAACGCAAGGCACAGATGGCCCATGCAGTAGACCAGGCTGAACCACAGGATGGTGTGGTACTTGCCGAAGAACTTGTCGGCCAGCCAGCCCCCGAGCAGCGGGAAGAAATACACGCCGATCATGAAGCTGTGCATGATGTCCTTGGCTTCACCGGCTCGGCCTTCCGCAGTGATTTCCTGCAGCAGCAGCGAGGTGATCAGGAACTGCACCAGGATGTTGCGCATCCCGTAGAAACTGAACCGCTCGCAGGCCTCATTGCCGATGATGTACGGGATCTGGCGCGGCATCTTTCCCTGGCCGGCGATGGGGGCGACTGCGTCGTGGCTCATCCTGTAAGGCATTCCTGCAAAACGAAAGGCGCAAGAGTACCGGAACCTGTGCGTGCGAAGCACGCTGCAGGGCTGCATGACAGCCGTGCCAAAGCATGGCAGGCGCATGCAGCCCTGCCGGAAGTCACGGAACCTGCACGGTAAAAGCGTAAACTTATCGTTATGCGCCCCCTGCCCTTTGCCCGCATCCTGCCCAGCTGCCTTGCCCTCATGCTGGCCGTGCCTGCGCTGGCCCGGCCACAGGCGCCGCCGGCCACAGGCCTTGCCACAGAGGTGCGGCAATTGACCGTCGCCGCGCTGGAACTGCCCAGCCGTGACGAAGGCCAGTGGAAACAGCGCCGCGAACAGGTGCTGCAGCTGCTGACCGATCTGCAGCCGGATGTGATTTCGGTGCAGCAGGTATTGCAGCAGCAAGGGCGCAACCCGGCCTGCTGGTTGGCCAGCCGGCTGCGCTACAGCTGCGATTTCGTCACGGCCGACCCGCCGAGCCAGCCGGTCCGGCACGGCAACGCGATGCTCAGCCGGCTGCCGGTCAGCGAGGACGGGGTCACCCTGCTGCACCCGCCGGGCACCTTCAGCGCCGCCGGCATGATGCGCCTGCGCCTGGGCGACAACGACGTCAACGTCTACATCGCGCGCCTGCGCCCGGATCCCGACGAGGCCAATGCCCGGCAACATCAGACCAGCGACCTGATGACCTGGATCGGCGCCACGGCCGAGGGCATGCCGAGCCTGATCGCCGGGGATTTCTCCGCCAGCACCGTCGAGCTGGTGCGCAGCACGCCCGGCTTCCAGCCGGCCCGGCGCAACCCCGGCGCACCGGCGGCCAGCGGCGGGGGGGCCAGTGGCCATGGGTTGGATGTCCTGTTCCAGGTCAAGCACTTCGGTGGCATCCGCCAACAGGCGATCCTGCTGCCCGCCGATGGCGACCTGCCCGGCCTGCGCCTGGGCGTGATGGCGACGCTGCGACTGCAGGACGTGCCCGCCACCACCGAATAGCCCGCTCCTGGTAGGTGCCGACCTTGGTCGGCTCACTCCCGCCGCGCGCGCACATACTCCCGTGCCGACCAAGGTCGGCACCTACCGAAAAGCCGACCCCCACCCCAAGGCCGGGCAAACAAAAAGGCCGGGGTCTCCCCCGGCCTTTCTGCGTTCACGCAGGCACTGCGATCAGGCGATCGCTTCCTGGTAACGACGCTCGACCTCGTTCCAGTCGATGACGTTGAAGAACGCGCCGATGTATTCCGGACGACGGTTCTGGTACTTCAGGTAGTACGCGTGTTCCCACACGTCCAGACCGAGGATCGGAGTGTTGCCTTCCATCAACGGGCTATCCTGGTTGCCGCTGCTTTCGACCACGACCTTCTTGTCCGGGGTCACGCTCAGCCAGGCCCAGCCACTGCCGAAACGGGTCAGCGCGGCCTTGGTGAAGGCATCCTTGAACTTGTCGAAACCGCCCAGGTCCTTGTCGATCGCCTTGGCCACATCACCGACCGGATTACCGCCAGCGTTCGGGGCCATCACGGTCCAGAACAGCGAGTGGTTGGCGTGGCCGCCACCGTTGTTGCGCACCGGACCCTGCAGGTTCTCCGGCAGCGACTTCAGCTTCTTCACCAGTTCTTCGACCGGCAGGTCGGCGTACTCGGTGCCTTCCAGTGCAGCGTTGACGTTGTTGATGTAGGTCTGGTGATGCTTGGTGTGATGGATTTCCATCGTCGCCGCATCGATATGCGGTTCCAGCGCGTCGTAGGCGTAGGGCAGCTTGGGCAGGGTGTAGGCCATGATGCATCTCCTGATAGCGAGGGCACCCGACGGCATCGTCGGGCGGTGCGCGGTGAATGATGGGGACAGACCGCAAGATTACCAAGGGGGATGTAAAGGAAATTGCGTCCTGCAGGTGAGCATGCCGGCAATTGTTACGCAGCAGTGACGCAGCGCGTGCCCTCATGCAGGGTGCAGCGCGCAGGCGCTACAGTGGGCGTACCACCCTCGCCCGCTCCTGCCCATGCGCAACCCCCGGCTGTTGATCACCGCCATCGCCCTGCTGCTGCTCGGCCTGGTCGTCAATCATTTCCTGCAGCGGCCGCCGCCGCCGCAGTTCGCGCCTGACCTGCAGATCACGCCGGCCGCCAGTGCACCCGCGGTGCGCAGCAACGGCACTGACAGCGGCCTGCCCGCCTTCCTGCCGGCCGAAGCCCGCCAGACCATCGCGCTGATCCAGCGCGGCGGCCCGTTCCCGCATCGCCAGGACGGCAGCACCTTCGGCAACCGCGAACAACAACTGCCACAGCGTCCGCGCGGTTACTACCGCGAGTACACCGTCGACACGCCTGGCGCGGGCAACCGCGGTGCGCGGCGCATCGTCACCGGTGGCAACCCGCCCGATGCCTGGTACTACACCGATGACCACTACGAATCGTTCCGCAGCTTCACCGTACCGGCCTCAGGAGAACGTCCATGAGCCACGATGATTTCGGCCTCGGCCTGCATGACATCAACAATGCCGGCGTCTACGCGATCGACACCTCGGATATCAGCGCGCTGTCGGCAGCGATGCGCGATGCCGACCTGAAGGTGATCCGGATCGACCTGGATGGCGTGAGCGACAAGCGCACCCTGCTGGCACGGCTGGCCGCCCAGCTTGATTTCCCTGCCGGCTTCGGCGGCAACTGGGATGCACTGGCTGACAACCTGCGCGACCTGCAATGGCTACCGGCCAACGGGTATGCGCTGTTCCTGGCCGATGTCGATGCCCTGCGCGCCGGTGCAGGCAAGGAGTTCGACACACTGCTGGACATCCTTGATGAAGCCAGCCGTGACTGGGTGGGCCGCGACGTCCCGTTCTGGGTATTCCTGTCGCAGAGCGCGTGACCTGGTAGAGGCCGACCTTGGTCGGCATGCACGCGCAAGCGCATGGATCATCCACGCATGGCGTGGATCTACCCGGTGCAGCTGGATGCTCAGTAGATCCACGCCATGCGTGGATGCGGCACCCTACCGGCTGCCGTTATCTTCCTGCAGCTCTTTCTTGAACGGGATATCCGGCGGCGGACGCGCCACGGCGGGCTGGTCCTGCATGTTCGGATCGGTGAGGCCACAGCCGCCACCGGCCTGCAGGATCGAGATCACGCAGGAAATCTTCGTGCTGGTGCCCGGCAACGGAATCTCCATCGCCTTGACGCCCTTGCGCACCCATTCGGCAAGCAGCGATTCCTGCGGCACCCAGTACTTATCGAACGAGGTGGGCGTGTAGTCGTACGGCGGTCGCTTCAGCCATTTGCCGGACTCGGCGATGCGTTCCTTGCTCCAGCCGTCGTTGGCCCCACCAGGTGCGCCACGCTCGGCCTTGCCGGCCCCGTCCTGGCCGGTCACGCGCACGCTGCCGTCAGCATTGAACAGACCATCGCCCTTGCCGGCGCTGGCCTGCGCGGCGCCCTGATTGGCGCCGTCGCGATTGCGGCTGGAGGCACCCCAGTCGTCACCCCGCGCAGGTGTCGCCCAGTTGCCCGGGGTCGGCGCCGGGCGCGCGCCCGCCTGCGCGGGGGCAGTACTGGTCGCCGCAGGACGCGCCGCGCTGGCGCTGTTCTGGGCTGCGCTGCCTGCGGGTGCCGGCGTAGGCGTGGTCGCACTGCCGGCCGAGGTCGACGCTGCCGGTAGCGGAGCGGCTGCAACCTCCCGTTCGCGCACCTGCACCTCGCGCCCGGCAGGCGCACGCACGGTGGGTTCGCGCCCTGCGACGGTGGCCATGCGCACCTGCGGATCGGTCATGGCCTGCACTTCGCGTTCGCGCACCTGCACCTCACGCTGCGGCACGCGCACCTGGATGTCGGTGGTGCGCATCGGCTGCGGCGCCACTGGCGCTTCAACCGTGCTGATCTCGCGCTCCTGCACCTGCACATCGCGCACGCGCGGCGCCTGCACTGCCACCTCGGGCGTGCGCACTGGCGTTGGTGCCGGCGCAGCCTGCACCGGCTGCACGCTGCGCTCGCGCACGGTCGGGACGGTATCGCGCGGAACGATGCTGACTTCGGTTCGCGGCGGCACCATCGGCGGCACCACGAAATCGCTGGTGGCCTGCGCCACTTCGGTGGCCTGCACCGGTGAGGGCGGTGGTGCGGCCACCGGCGCCGGCTCGACCTCGGCCGGCGGCGGCACGCTGGCGGTCGGAGACGTGGCAGCGGCGGCAGCGGTGGCGGCAGACGGCGCAGGCGACGCCGGTTGCGGGCGCGGTGCAGTTGCCCCCCCCGCGTCCTGGCCTGCGGCTACGGCACCGGCTGCTGCAGCAGCCGCCTCGGCTCCGGCCTGGTCGCCGCCGCCTTCCTGCGCTGCACGGCCGACGAATTCAATCTGCACGCGCTCACCCTCGCTGCCCTGCTCGTCCGGCGAAGACGTGCGGATCACCGCTACCCACAGCAGCAACAGGAAGAACAACAGATGCAGCAGCGCGCTGAGCAGCGCCGAGGTCCAGCGCATCCAACGCTGGTCGCGCGGCGCCGGATCCCAGTCCTGCCAGAACAGGCGGCGCAGGGACGCCCATGGTCCCAGCGCCGGCAATTGCCCCGGAGGTCCCGGCAGCGGTCGCGGCAGCAGCACCGCGATCACTTCACGCGCGTGCAACGGACGTGGCAGCGGCGTCAGCGTCCGCAGCCAGATCGCCCAGCCGTACGGCAGGCCGGTGTTCTTCTCGAGGATGGGCGGTCGCTGCTGGCGCGCCAGCAGCAGGTCGATGAGTTGCTCGGCTCTGGGCAGAGGCACGCGTTGGCGATCAGGCGGCGTTGCCGCGCGGAATATACGGAGCGTGGCCGCTGTCGTGATCGGTGGCGTCACGCACGGCGGTCACACCGGGCACACGGCCCATCAAGGTCTTCTCGATGCCCTGCTTGAGGGTGACGTCGGCCATGCCGCAGCCCTGGCAGCCACCACCGAAGCGCAGCAGCACCACGCCGTCGGCCGAGACTTCCTGCACGGCCACCTTGCCGCCATGCGAGGCAAGTTGTGGATTGACTTCGTTTTCCACCACCCAATGCACGCGCTCCACCAGCGAGGCCGCATCGCCGGGCGCTTCGCCCTTGATCCGCGGCGCTTTGATCGTCAGCTGCTGGGTGCCGGCCGTACCGGGCACGATGTCGATCTCCGCGCCGTCGAGCCAGCCGACGCTGGTGGCGTCGACATAGAGCGTGAAGCCATCGCAGTCCACCGCCCACTCGTCACCAAGCAGGTCGGTCGGCTCGGCGAACTCCAGCCGGGCGTCGGCACGCGGGGTTCCGGGTTCGACCGCACTCAAGCGCACGCCCATGCCGGGCACGCCCTCGCGTTCGATCAACTTGCGGAAATGGGTCTGGGCAGTGTCGGAGATCTGGATCATCAGGCTATTCTAGCCAAGTAAGCGTCAGCCGCTCATTCGTTTTATACACCGGCCGGCGCATTGTTCAGTCAACACGAGGTGGAGGAACCCATGGCCGACCTGATTCCGCTGGCGCAGGCCCATTGCGTGCCGCGCAAAGGCAGCGACCACAAGCTGGGCGAGGCCCGCCTGGCCGAACTGTTGCCGCAGGTTCCCGGCTGGGAGCTGGCCGAGGCCGGCCAGGCGCTGGTGCGGACGTTCCGCTTCAAGGATTACTACGCCACCATGGCCTTCGTGAACGCGCTGGCCTGGATCGCCCACGGCGAGGACCATCACCCGGACCTCGGCGTCCATTACGACCGTGCCGTCGTCCGCTACTCCACCCACGACGTGGGCGGCCTGAGCGAGAACGACTTCATCTGCGCAGCGAAGACTTCAGCCCTGACGGAGCAACTGAAATGAACGTGCGACTGCTGAGCCTGTCCCTGCTTGCCGCGACCAGCCTGGCCGGCTGCGGCACCTCCGAGCCGCCGGCAGCGCCGGCTGCGGCCCCCACCGAAGTGGCGGCGGTGAAGACCCCGCCGCCGCAATACCCGCTTGAACTGGCCTGCACCGGCGTGGGCGGCACCAGCACCTTCAAGGTGGTGATCGGCACCGACGGCAAGCCCAGCGAGGTCACCCTGCTGACCGGCGCGGGCAACCCGCAGCTGGACGATCTGGCCAAGACCGCCGTGCAGGGCTGGCAGTTCAAGGCCGCCACCCGCAATGGCGAGGCCGTGCCGGCCACGATCCAGGTGCCGGTCAGCTTCAACCCGCCGCAGCCGAAGCCGGACCAGTGCTTCGCCATCGAAGAAAGCCTGCGCCGCGGCGGCTGATCGCCTGCCGCTGACGAGGCCAGCCGACGCCCGCCTCGCCTTTGCCGCCCCGGCCCGTGCCGGGGCGATTGCTTGATGACAAGGAACGCGTCGGAACATGCTGCAGATCCCCCCCGAAAACATCTGGATCGCCCTGGCGGTCACCCTCGCTGCGGGCCTTGCCACCGCCATCGGCAGCCTGCTGGTGCTGTTCTCGCGCCGCCCGAACCCGCGCCTGCTGGCCTTCGGCCTGGCCTTTGCCGGCGGCGCGATGGTGTATGTCTCGCTGTCGGAGATCCTCAACAAATCCATCGCCTCGTTCGCACTCGCCTATGGTGAGCGCACCGGCTTCACCTACGGCACCCTCGCCTTCCTGCTGGGCGTAGTGGTGATCGTGTTGATCGACCACTTCATACCCAACCCGCATGACAGCCTGGACAAGCAGGACCCGGCGTTCCGCGAGAACAGCCGCGAATACCTGAAGCGGGTCGCCCTGCTGACTTCGGTGGCGATCACCGCGCACAACTTCCCGGAGGGGCTGGCGACGTTCTTCGCGACGCTGGAGAGCCCGTCGGTAGGCATGCCGCTGGCCTTCGCCATTGCCATCCACAACATTCCCGAGGGCATCGCCATTGCGGTGCCGGTGTACTTCGCCACGCAGAACAAGTTCTACGCGTTCGCCGCCAGCCTGCTGTCAGGCCTGGCCGAACCGGTCGGCGCGGCGATCGGCTATGTGCTGCTGTCCGGCTCGCTGTCCCACGCCACGTTCGGCTGGGTGTTCGGCCTGATTGCCGGTGTGATGGTGTTCCTGGCGCTGGACGAGCTGCTGCCGGCGGCGAAGCGCTACGCCAAGGGGCACGAGACCGTCTACGGGCTGGTGGCGGGCATGGGTACGCTGGCGATCAGCCTGGTGCTGTTCAAGTGGTGAAGGGTGTCCGGCCAACGGGCTGAGCCCCCTCGCGGCTGGCGCATTCCACAGTATCGAGAGGTCACGGGCGGGGTCGATTCGCGGGGGACGCCGTTAATCCATCCCTGGAGGCTTGGCCGCGGCATCCATGCCGCGGACACCCCCGCGAACCGACCCCGCCCGCGCCCCGTC